>JAISDH010000377.1 GCA_031264975.1 Bacteroidales bacterium | reverse complement strand
GGAAGCCCCATAAACGACAAACGAGCGCCGTCAGTGCCGCCCCGTATGGGAATGATTACCGGAATAATACCCGCTTCTTTCATTGCCTTTTCCGCAATGGTTACAATAAATTTTACTTCCTCAATTTTTTCTCGCATATTGTAATATTGATTCTTGACCTTGCAGGTGATGGGCTTATGTTTGTATTTGTTGTTCAATTGGTCAATAATGGAAACAAGCAACTGCTTCTTTTCCTCGAATAAAACTTTGTCGTGGTCTCGGATAATGTATTGCATGGTCGTGTACTCAATACTTCCATTTAGTTGTGTCAGGAGAAAGAAGCCTTCATAGTTATCGGTATATTCCGGTTTTTGATGAGGGGGAAGTAAAGATTCAATTTCCATGGCAATAAGTTGCGAATTAATCATTTTTCCTTTTGCCGTTCCGGGGTGAATATCCAAACCTTGAATGTCAATATCAACGACTACCGCATTAAAATTTTCATATTCCAATTCACCCACGCCGCCTCCGTCCACCGTGTAGGCATAGTTGGCGCCGAATTTTTGAACGTCAAAATTTTCAATTCCGGTTCCTGTTTCTTCGTCGGGAGTGAAGCCGACACAGATTAAGCCATGTTCAATTTCAGGATGTTGTATTATATATTCCATGGCGGTTATGATTTCGGCAATACCGGCTTTGTCGTCCGCGCCCAAAAGAGTGGTTCCGTCCGTATGAATGATGGTTTGCCCCTTGTACATTAAAAGTTCGGGAAATATCTTTGTGTCCAATACGATATTCTTATCCGAATTGACGACAATTGTTTTTCCGTCATAATTTGCTATCTGTTTGGGATTTGTACATTTTCCCTTCATAGCGGGAGAGGTATCTATGTGGGCAAGAAAACCGATTGCAGGAATTTTCTTTTTTGTATTGGCTCCAATCTTCGCTATTACATATCCGTATTTGTCGACAGAGATGTCTTCCAGCCCTGTTTCTTTTAATTCTTCCGCTAATTGTCGCGCAAAAACAAGTTGTTTTGCCGTACTTGGAATGGTTTTAGAATCAGGGTCTGATTGGGTATCAACGGCAATATAGCGCAAAAAACGGTTTAATAATTTTTCTCTCATTACTTAAAATATCTTTCTTTGTTTCAGGACGAAGTCCCTCCAAATTGCATTAAATACGCTTTTAGAAACCCGTCAATATCTCCGTCCAAAACTGCCTGCGTATTGCTTGTTTCGTAATTTGTGCGATTATCTTTTACCAATTTATAAGGGTGCAAAATATAATTTCTGATTTGGGAACCCCATTCGATTCTCTTTTTATTACTTTCTATTTCATCTATTTTGACGCGTTTCTTTTGCAGTTCCTGTTCATACAGTCGCGATTTAAGCATTTGAATTGCTTTTGTTTTATTTTGTAATTGATACCGCGTTTCCTGACATTCTATTGTCAAACCCGAAGGTCGATGAAACAAACGAACCGCTGTTTCGACTTTATTTACATTTTGTCCGCCGGGACCGCTGGAACGAAACGTGTCCCATGTAATATCAGCCGGATTTATCGTAATCTCAATATTATCATCCGCCATTGGACAGGCAAAAACAGAAGCAAACGACGTATGACGCTTATTTGCCGCATCAAAAGGAGACAAACGAACCAAACGGTGAACGCCGCTCTCTCCCTTCAAATTACCATAAGCATATTCCCCGTCCAATTCAATAGTAACGGACTTGACGCCTGCAACATCCCCTTCCTGATAATTCAATTCTTTGACCTCGTAAGCATGTCGTTCCGCCCAACGAACATACATCCGTAAAAGCATTGCCGCCCAATCGCAACTTTCAGTGCCGCCGGCTCCGGAATTAATGGTGAGAATAACGCCCAAACGGTCTTCTTCATTGCTGAGCATACGGCGAAATTCCAACTCTTCAACCGAAGCAAGCGCTTGGGCATAAATGGAATCACATTCCTGTTCTGTTATTTCTTCCAATGCAAAAAAATCAATCGCAATAGACGCCTCTTCTACCAGCCTTTCCGTCTTGTCAAACGCATCCGTCCAGACTTTTAGAGCGCTAATACTTTTTAATTTTTGTTCAGCCTCTTGTGGATTGTTCCAAAAAGTTGGCGCATGTGTTTCTTCTTCTTTACTTTTTATTTCTGCTAATTTCCGGTCGACGTCAAAGAAACCTCCGAATCTCGGACAGTCTCCGTTTTAAATTTTTTATTTCTCCTGTAACTATCATTTATCTCTTGTTATATTTATTTATGCAGTTCCATACATCATTCAAATCATATCCTTTTGAAACCAGAAAACGAAAAAGTTTTTGTTTTTTCTCATGGTGGGTTCCCGTTGTTTTCTTTTCCAACCATTTGCAAGCCAAATTATCCAGCTTCTCCAGATAAGAAGTTTGGTTTATTTCTTGAATTGCCTTTTGGATAGAATCTTTGTTGATATTCCGTTTTTCCAATTCTGCTATAATTTTCCGTATACCCCATGATTTTATATTAAACTTGCCGCGAGCAAATGCTTGAGCAAACCGTTCATCATTAAGATAGCCGAGCGAAACAAGTTCATTAATCATTTCTTCTGTTTTTTCTTTGTTGATATTCCATTCTTTCAACTTGCAGCGAACGTCATACAGGCATCGTTCCTGATAAGCGCAATAACGTTTTATCTTTTCAATGTCTTCTATCGGATGAATGTTTTTTGATTTGATACTTCTCATGGGATATTTTTTCTAACAGGAATTATTCTTCAAAAAAACTGTTATAATCCTGCGGATAATAGCACTCATTGATGGATTTTTCCTTTGAAAAAGCAAAATATATCACCTCTGCTTCGGTACAGACTTCATTGTTTGCATTCAGCAATTGAACGTCTATATAGCAGATATTGCGTTTCTTTTCCCGCAACTTTCCGCGTATAATAAATTTCTCCTGATTGGATTCCGCCGGTTTTCGATAGCACAGATTCATACGGGAGGTAACGCCTGAACATTGCGCTTTTATGTACATTGTCCACGCTGCAACTTCGTCTATTAACGTGGACAGGATGCCGCCATGTATCATGCCCGGATAACCTTCATATTGTTTAGCCGGTTTCCATTCTGATTCTATACAGTCGTCAACTTCGTAAAATTTCAATTGAAATCCGATTTTATTATAAGGCGAACAGCCAAAACAGTCATATTCGTTTTGAGCAAAAACATTTTTTATCAGTCGCTTCATTTCTTTATGACAGACATTTTTTTACAATTTCCGATATAAGTTTGTTATCTGCTTTGCCCGCTAACGCCTTGCTTGCAAGCCCCATTAATTTCCCCATTCCTTTTATATCCGTAATATTTTCGGTTTCGATAAGCTGTTTAACAACCTCCGTAATTTCAGCTTCCGACATTTGGGCAGGTAAATATTTGGAAATGACGTCTACTTGAAACATTTCTTCTTTGTAGAGGTCTTCTCTGTTTTGGTTTTTATAGACTTCGGCGGCTTCCTTACGTTGTTTAACTAATTTTTGCAGGGTTTTCAACTCTATTTCTTCGGTAATATCGCCGGCATTTTTTTCTGTTTTGAGTAATAACAATGCCGATTTCACGGCTCGCAATGCGTTTAAAACTTCTTTATCTTTTGCCAGCATCGCTGATTTAATATCTTCATTTATTTTTTGTTCCAGACTCATATTTTTATTATTATTGCGGGAAACAACTCCTTTGAACGACTGACTTTACCAAGCAGTTATTTCCGCTATTTTTACAGGATGCAAAAGTATCATTTTTTGTGGAAATATACAAACAGAACAATCAATGAATGTCCTTTGTCCCAATTATTGATTTCTTTAGCACATAGATAACGCAGATTCAAAGGATTTATACAGAGAATCTTTGCTCGGCGCATACTGGAGACCAATGTCATCAAGTTAAGCCATAAAAAGCGCTGAAAGAGCGATATCAATAGCACATGGGCAACGCCCTGTGTCGAAAACGTCCCTCCTCCTGTTATTAATCCCTGTAAGGGCGTAATCTGTTTTATTTCATTTGATTACGCCCTTATAGGGATTAGTAAATATTGTATGTATTCTGTCCGTAGGGCGTTGCCCTACGCTGTTGATTACGCTCTTTCAGAGCTTTTTATTCCTTCCGACCATAACTTGGCATTGCTCCTATGCTATTGATTATCGGGCTTTCAGCTCTATTAACTTAATGACATTGTTCTGGAAACTGCGCCGGTTTAAAAGAAAAGCGTCTGTTTTACGGGCAAACGTGGACGGCTGTTTTTAATTTGGGAGTTTTCTTTTCGCTACGCCAAACGAAAATCTGAACGACAGTTCGGCTAATTAAACGATAGACGATGATTAAAGACAATAAGGTATGCTTGTTCTTTTTTTCGC
>JAISDH010000261.1 GCA_031264975.1 Bacteroidales bacterium | reverse complement strand
AAATAATCTGGGAGAAGTCAAACGCTCTAGGTTTTCTTAATTGCAAGATTGCCCCCATGAAAGCACATGAGAATATCGTTGTATTCTATCGAAAGGGCTGTTCGGCTAAGTCAAAAGACGTCAATAAACGTACTGCGTACAACCCGCAGAAGACACCTGCCAAGAAGCGGGTACGTGTCGAATACCAGAAAAGCATTGAACTGTACCATAAATTTAATGCTGAACGAAACTATGTTGCCGATAGTACGTATCCGCGAAGTGTTATCATGGTTCAAGATGATATTTATCGACATGACAGCACCAAAAAAGAAACATTAAGACACCCTACGCGAAAACCTGAAAAGTTGTTAGAGTATCTGGTAAATACTTATAGCAACGAAAACGAAATTGTTTTCGACCCCTTCACAGGGTCAGGCACAACTGCTGTTGCTTGCATTAGGCATAACCGCAGATTTATTGGCATTGAAAAAGAACGAAAGTATTTTGATGTGTCCATTGAACGAATCAAAGCCGCTTATAAAGAATTAGATAGTTTTTTCCCCGAAGTGTTACAACACGAACAAAAAAAAATCTATTTCAATGAATAATTATTGTAATAAAACGTATCAATATGTTACAATTGTAACAAAGCCGGTCGCTTTTTTGCCTATTTTTGGGCAAAAAAGGTACTTCCTGGCACATTTTTTTCCATAAGGGGACGCTAAGGCATTTTGGGATACCCTTTTTACTTTATTCAGATAAAAGCGAGTTGAACACCAGTAATCACCTGAACGGCAGGTGTAAACCAGTTGACACCCGAAAAAACCAAACAAAAAAATTTACTCATGAAAAAAGTTACAAAAAAACCGACAAAAAAAGTCAGTCCGAAAAAGCCGGTAAAAAAATCGGCAATGAATCCGATAGCGGTCAAGCCGGTAAAACTATCAGACAAAGAATCTGGAGACCGCAACCGCGACCGCAATGCGGCACGTTGGAGAGTAAAAACCGAAGCGTCCAATGACATCGGCGAAATTCCCGAAATAAAAAATCCCGATAGACGTAATGAAACAAAAAACAACTTTATTGATTTTTGTAGAAATTACGGAGGAGAGGAGTCGTTTTATCGTGATTGGTGTCCGGCTCATTATGAAATAGCCGAATCACTTCAAGACATTATTTTGAACGGCGGTAAACAGGCGTTTGCTGCGCCGCGAGGTTTTTGTAAATCGACGTTTTTACGCTGGTTAATATTGTTCGCAATATTGCAACATCCGGAGAAGTATAAATGTATTGTTTATGTCGGAGCAGTTGGAGGAGCAACGGAGAGAAGTCATCAGTTTATACTAGGTCAGTTACGGTTTAATCAAAACCTAGTTGACGACTTCCCCGAAGTAGGTTACCCGTTTTCTTGTTATGGAAAGTCAACGGTACGCGACCTGAAATATAAAGGCGTTTCAATAAATGCCAGTTTTAACGATTCAAAAATAGTCCTGCCGACCGTAGTTGGATACGAGACGAGTTCGTCGGCAATCCTGTTTAATTCCATTGGTTCAGAGGGAATCAGAGGTACCGACCATACTGTTATAACAAAAGCATACCGCCCCTCTCTTGTAGTGATTGACGACCCGCAATCGGACATGTCGGCTCATTCGCCTTTGATGATTAAGGGAATGTACAATATTATTACAGGAACGATTAGAGACCTTGCAGGATATAGCCGCAAAACGAAAAGACACGAAAAAATTAGCGTAGCCGCAATGTGTACCTGCATTGCCCCTGAAGACTTGGCAATGCAATTATTAGACCGCCAGAAGTCTCCCGATTATCGTGGCGTTATTTATAAGCGGCTTGACCACATGCCAGAAAACATGGAATTATGGAGGAAGTACAAAGAAATCAGAATACAGAGTTATATTGAAACAGGAACGAAAATAAAAGCAACGGAATTTTATAAAGCGAATCGGGAGAAAATGGACGCCGGTTGCAGTGCTATTGATCCGGAGGACTATGAGGACGACATGCTGAGCGGTATCCAGTTTGCTATGGACAGGTGGTCTGAAAACGAATATACGTTTCACACGGAGCAGATGAACGACCCCATAGCGGCGTTGGAATCTGGCGGAGGTTATTTAACTCCGTCAAGAGTAATCGAAAAGAGAATACCGCAGTACCGTTACTATATCCCCGATGATACGGCAATCGTAACTGCCCATATTGATGTCGGTAAATACCTTTTGTGGTATTGCGTAACAGCATGGGGGAATCAGAAAAAGTTCGGACACGTAGTCGATTACGGAGTATTTCCGCAACAGCGTAGTTCGTTTATCCGAAAAGAGAAGTATGAAATATCATTACAAGATTTCTACACGGAAGGCGATGAATACAATAAAGTAAAGCACGCAATCCAAGACCTAGCCGAGATGATATTTGAGCAAGAATACATTTATAACAATCAGATATGCGATATAAACCGGCTAACAAACCTAACCCATTTTGTGAACAAAAAACCTCTCAGCATGTTAGCGTTCTGCGGAGTTGACGCTGGAGACGGTAATTACGAAAAAACGGTTTGGGACGCAGTCCGTACCAGTAATTATCATAACAGAATGATGCCCCTATACGGAGCGGCGGCAAAAGCCCAGTTGTACCGATACCTTCCCCTCCACATAGGGGAGAAGCGGCGGGACGGTTGCGACTGGATTGCCAATCCCGAATCGCGTAAACGTAACTTCGGAGGCGGAGTACAAATCACGAGTTTGAAA
>JAISDH010000232.1 GCA_031264975.1 Bacteroidales bacterium | reverse complement strand
TTCGTCAGAATGACGGCAACGGGTACGGGGATTCTAACCTTCGTCAGAATGACGGCTATTGTTACACGGCAGCAATGTCCCGTAGGGACAATATATTGGTAGAAAACGGAATGTTCTCTACCTCACACCGTCCCGTAAGGGACGGAATATGGGATAGTCGGCATTTAGCAATGTCCCGTAAGGGACTAAATATGTATAACCCCTTGCAAGCGGAGCGCAGCTGGGGGTATAGGAAGACAACTACCTTATCAGAACTGCGTAGTAGTTCAATATATAGGCGCTCAGATAACGCAGATTTAAAGAGATTTTCGCAGATAAGAAAAAAAATCTGCGGTCATCTTTTTCAATCTGCGTCATCTACTTGCCTACTTTTTCCGTCATTGCGAGGTACGAAGCAATCCAGAGTATCATGTTTTTGGATTGCTTCGTACCTCGCAATGACGAATCCTGTGAATTCTGATTCAGACAGAAAAATGGGCTACGCTGTAGAGACGCGATGCCTCGCGTCTCATCATGCATCTCATCATGCATCTCATTATGGTATAGATGATACCTACAGCGTCTACAATGTTTACGATTGGGAGACGCGAAGCATCGCGTCTCTACGAAACACACGACAAAATATAAATTTACAAAAGGTAAAGGAAACAACCATTAATCATTATTCACAATCCTGCTCATCCTATAATTCTGTGAATCCTGATTCAGACAATTTCGCGCCTTGCCTGCCTGTTGCTTGCTGCTTGTTGCCTTCTTCTCTTTTTCCTGCAAAATATCTTTACAAACGTAGCATTGAATCTTCTTTTTGCAGCGGAATCGGAATAACAACTGCCTGACTATCGAATAACAACTACTACCTATCTCTATTAATTTACAGTTACTTATTTATTTTTGGCATGAACTGTGGATATAAAAAAAATTTTAGTACTTTTGTAGCCGCTGCAAATGACGATAATATTGCAGATATATTTTAAAGAAAAATTTGATGAATAAGATGAAGAAATTGATTGTATCTTTAGTTTTTGGTTTTGTATTTTTTGGTATTGTTAACGATGGTTTTTCACAGTCGTATCAAATTCCCAATGGGGATTTTGAGGCTGCTTTTGATAATGTGCCGGAACCCCCGCATTGGAGTTCTTTTCTGACGTTTAAATGTGATCTATCTTTCGGTTGTTCACTGGCACAAACAAATAAACTCACCAGGGAAAACACCGGAAGACCCGGCTCTTCAGGACAACACAGCGTAAAGATTTTTTCTAATTCAGTTGTCGGTGTTGTTGCCAACGGAACCTTGACGACAGGAAGGATACGTGCGGGAAGTATGACACCAAACAACTCGGCTAATTATAATTATACCCTAAGGAGTGATTCCAATTTCTCCTGTCTTTTTCCGAGTAGTGCAACTCCCGATTCTCTTTATATCTGGGTGAAATATGCACCGAAAACTAGCAGTAGCCAAGCTCGCGTAAGCGCCATAATACACGGAAACACCGATTTTAAAGACCCCAATGATGCAAGTAATCCCAGTTTGTACAGGGCTAAAGCCATTCTTAATTTTCCTACAACTACAAATTCAGATTGGGAACTGAAAAAAATTCCTTTTGTTTATGACGGAACATGTACCGATAACACCAAATATATTCTTGTTACCTTAACAACTAATGCAACGCCGGGTGGAGGTACGGCAGGAGAGGAGTTATATGTTGATGATATAGAATTAATATATAGCGCATGGCTAACAGATATTAAAATGGATGGGCAGACTATTTCCGGTTTTGCTCCGGGTGTGTTTTCCTACGATACGGTTTATCCACGCGGAACAAATCCTTTAATGCCTCTACCTACTGTAACATATACCTCCGAAAAAAATGATGTTACTATTACTAATACGCTTATTATGGGAAGCAATAACGGTTTGGATAGCGCCAAGAGGATTATTCAAGTAAAAGCAGAAGATTCTGCAACAATAAAAATTTATACCGTTAATTTCTATATTTGGAAATCAGACGATGCAACAATGAACAGTTTTGAATATACGCTCAATGGTACGCCAACTACAATAACTGTCCCTGCTCAAACGCCGGATAGCGCAACGCAACATATTTATGTCCCTCCATTCTCTCCGGGTACGTCATATATTCCGGTGATTTCAGTACCAAACTTGGCAGATACGGGAGCAAGAGCTACCTTTATACAGCCAACAAGTCCTAATGCAATTGATACGATTGTTGTTCGGGCAGAAAATGGGAAAATAAAAACCTATTATGTGCATTTCTCCGTTCAATTATCTGATAATGCCAATCTGTCTTCGTTGACTTATGGAAGTACTCCTACTTCTGTTACAGATTTCCATAAAGATACGCTTGACTATAATGTTGTATTGCCTATCGGTACAGTTGTTCCTCCCTTAGTTTCTGTAACTACGGAATGGGCAGGATTGAATCCATCTTATACACAGGCGACTTCATTGCCCGGAACGGCAACAGTCGTGGTTACTGCAGAAGATGGCGTTACTAAGAAAACATATACTGTCTCCTTTACGGTACACCTTGACACCAATGTGAATCTGTCGGCAATAAATTATACTTATCCGGGCAGCGGAACGAAGGGAATAGTCGAATTTCATCAAGATACCTTGCATTATAATGTAGAATTGCCTTATGGAACTACGCAGCTAACATCCTTAACTGGGAATTGCGTTTCTTCTAAGGCTACTCCAACCGTGCAGATTCCTTCCCAATTTCCGGGAACAGGTACAATCACCGTTACGGCAGAAGATGTAAACTATACAAAAACATATACGATAGATTTTACCGTGGAAAAAAACAATGTTGCCAACCTGTCCGCTTTAAAATATACGCTGAACAACATTGATACCTTCTCTGTACCGAGTTTTAGCCCGAGCAAGGTTTTTTATGCTGTAGTATTACCGACAGGAACGACGGCAACGCCCGTTCTGTGCTATGAATTGGAAGATACGAATGCAGGCGTTGTGCTTTTCAATCCAAGTTCGCCGAGAGATACGGGAAGAATAACGGTAACGGCAGAAAACGGAGTTGATGAAAAAACATATACAGTTGCTTTCTCTGTCGCTTTGTCTAAGGACGCTTCTTTGCAGGAAATAAAAATAGATACGATGGTTCTGACTCCTTTTACTCCAAGCCAATTGACTTATAATGTTCTGTTGGATACCAATCTTATTCCCACCATTACGGTTCTTATCACAGACGCCAATGCATCCTATAAAATTAGCTATCCGAACAAAATTCCGGGACAGGCACAAATCATTGTTTTGGCAGAAGACACAACGGTGGAAAATATTTATAGATTGAATCTTTCTCTTGACGCTCCAAACAATCCGGATCTTATTGATTTGTCTTATGAATTGAATAATATTGTTTATACTATTCCGAATTTCCATTCCGATACATTAGTATACAGTGTAGTCTTGCCGTCAAAAACGACAGATATACCGAGATTAGTTTGTCAAACTGCCGCTTTTGGCGCAGATACCACGATTGTACACCCCCAATTTCCCAATGGAGCGGGTACCATTACCGTTACTTCTTTTGACGAAAACAATACGAAAATATATGAGGTGTATTTTTCAGTAGATACATCTACAAATGCAAGGTTAGACAGTTTATTCTATAATGGAATTGCCGTTCCGAATTTTGATTCTGCGCAAGTATCTTATACCATAGAATTGCCATATACAACGACTTTGCCCGCAAATGTATCAGCAAAGGCGCACTCAAGTTATGCAACGGTTGATTATTATAGACAGCCTGTTAATATAACAGATTCAGCGATTGTGTTTGTAACGGCAGAAGATAACCAAACCAAACACAAATATGTGATTCATTTTACACGGCAGTTATCGCCGGTGGCAACTTTGTCTGCATTGTCATATACTTTATCGGGAGCAGATTCGGCAATTGCAGGATTCCAACCCAATGTATTTTCATATCCTCCTGTTCTCATCGCTCCTGAAACCGGAGCAATACCTCAACTTGTATTTACGCCTACGGATTCAAATGCAAGTGCGCGACTGGTAAATCCGCTTTTACGAACAAATGGTACGGCAACTGTTCGCGTAATAGCAGAAAATCAAGAAGACTCTGCCGACTATACAATTGTATTCAGCAGGATACAGTCATCGAATAAACGTTTACAGAGTTTATCTTATAATGGAATACTGTTGAGTAATTTTCATCCTGATACGTTAAACTATACGGTTATTTTGCCATGGGAAGAAACACAAATTCCTACCATTACCGCTTCTCCTCAATGGGATAGTACCAAGATAAATATAGACAATCCTGCGTCGACGTTTGGAAATGCTTCTGTTCGGGTTGAATCTGAAAAAGCAGACGCACTTCAATATTATAATATTTCATTTAAAAGAGGTTCTAATGCTTCCTTGCAGGATTTGATGTGGTCTTTGGACGGAAATACATATTCTTCTGTGGATAATTTCAACAGCAATGATACCGGCTATCATGTTTTATTACCGATAGGAACAACTACGCTTCCTGTTTTGGCTTACACTTTTGTAGATACGCTCAGTTCGGCAACTGTTACGAATACTGCTCAAGTAAACGGCGTAAGCAAAGTGGAAATAATGGGCTGGGACAGTTTGAACAAAAAGACTTATACAGTAACATTTGAAGTAGAACTTTCCAAAGAAGCCGCCTTGTCCAATTTGATGATAGACGGCATAACGGTTGATAATTTCCATACGGATACGCTGACTTACTTTGTAGAATATGAGTATGGGTATACAACATTACCCGTTGTTTCCGCAACCGCAACACAACCGGATGCACGAATAGATTACGTACAAATCAACGGTTATCCGGGAACGGCTACAATAACAGTATATGCAGGCGATACATCCATTCAACAGGTATACGCTGTTTCTTTCAGCATAGAAGCGGGAGACAATGCTTTTCTGTCTGATTTATCAGTGGATAGCGTTTCCTTGTTTGGGTTTGATAAGAATGTTCTTTCTTACGAGATAGCGCTTCCTTATGGAACAGTAGCAATACCCGTTGTTACGGCAACTGCCGAAGACACAAGAGCAAGTGTTTCCATAACTCAAATAGCGCAATTTGGAGATACTGCCAAAATACAGGTTGTTGCTCTCAACGGAAACACAAACGAGTATCAGATTTATTTCACGGTGGATGCTAATTCCAATGCGTACGCTGCCAATATTTTTATAGACGGCGCCAGATTGGAAGCTTTTAGGACTACCTCGCGAAATTATGATTATGTATTGCCTGCCGATTATTCGGGAATACCCCTTGTTACGGTGGAATTGGAAGACGTTAATGCAACCTATACCGTGAAAGATGCGGAACAAATTCCCGGACAAACGGTCATAGAGGTTACCGCCGAAAATAAGAAAGACAAGTTCACCTATCGTATTAACTTTACAAAAAGGGGCGGCGGAACGTCTGTTGTTTCGGTTGAAAAACATACGACAATATCTGTCTATCCCAATCCGAGTTCGGACAATATTAATTTTGTACTCGAAGGAAACTCCGGAACATACAATTTGGAAATAGCTACTGTTGAAGGAAAAACAATTGTCCGATACGCGCTCTTGGAAGGCGTTAATACAATTGCAATAGACCATTTGCCGGCAGGAATGTATTTTTATAAAGTCTATGCCGGAAGAGAAATATTGGGAACAGGAAAATTTATCAAACAATAATAATGAATAAAAACGGTATAGATACAATGTGTGAAATGCCTTAAAAAATGAATAAATGTATTTAATATTAGACGCGATATATTTAAATAAAAAAACATTCATCGGGTGGGTATTCTTAATACTTGTCTCTATACCTTCTTTTGCTCAACCATATATACTGAAAGGCAAAGTATACGACGCCAATGATAAGGAACCTTTGATGGGTGCGCATGTTTTGCCTTTATGCAGTTCGCCGGGAGATGGCGTGGCTTGCGATAACGATGGTAACTATTCCCTGAACATTAAAATAGTGGAATGTACTGTTCGTTTCCAATACGTCGGATACGAAACCATAGAAAAAACGATCTCCTTTAAGGGGGCAAAAGCGATAACGTTAGACATTTACATGAACCCTATTGAGACAAAATTAACAGGGATTGAAGTAAAGGAAAAAAGATACGAAATAAAAAAAGACGAATCGGTTTCTTCTCTGGAACTTGTTCCGGCAAAGCATATCGAAGACAATAATATTACAAAATTAGATGCAGCCTTTGACAAGGTAGGCGGTTTGGTTATTGTCAACAATGAGCCGCAAATGCGGGGAGGGAGCGGATTCAGTTCCGGCATGGGAAGTCGGGTTATGATTATGATGGATGAAATGCCTGTTTTACGTGTTGATGCAGGGCGTCCGGCTTGGAATCTTATCCCGATGGAAAATATTGAACAGATAGAAGTTCTCAAGGGAGCTGCTTCTGTGCTTTATGGTTCGGCTGCCATTACGGGCGCTATCAATGTGCGAACTGCCTATCCCAAAAAGAAACCGGAAACAAGATTTACGCTATATAATGGGTTTTACAGCCGACCGAAAGCGGACTATCGTTGCAGTTGGGCTAAGGGAACGATTCCTTTAACGTATGGCGGGAGTTTGTCTCATGCGCGAAAAATCAAAAAACTTGACCTTGTTCTCAGCGCCGAGTTTGCGCATGACGACGGTTATATAGGACAGGAAACGTCGGTAGATTCAACGCAGCGCTTTCCCGATTTATATAAGAAGGTCATCAAAGAACAGCGTATCCGATTTAATTTCGGAACAAGATATAATTTCAGAGAAGGCGTTACTGCCGGATTAAACGGTAATTTTCTCTATTCCCAAAACACCATGAGCCATTTCTGGCTAAACGCAGACAGCGGAATGTATCGGACTTATCCGGGTTCCTTGAGCGAGATTACAGATTTCATGTTTTTCTTAGACCCTTTCTTTAAATACTACGGAAAAAAAGAATCTTCTCACACTGTTAAGGGGAGATTTATGTACAGCGATAATTGGGCAACCAACAATCAGGACAGCAAGTCTGAAATGTATTATTTGGAATACCAATATGCAAAACGATTTAAAAAGGCGGGCGACCTTCAAATGTTTGTAGGCGGCGTAGG
>JAISDH010000133.1 GCA_031264975.1 Bacteroidales bacterium | reverse complement strand
TTATAAGGTTTTATGCAGTCAAATTCCTTCTCCCAGAAGCGGATAAGAGACGTATTTACGTTAAACTTTTCAGCAACTTCTCCGATAGAAAAAAACATTTTTTCGTCTGATTTTAGCTTTTTCATGTCAATTATTATTTGTTTGATATATAGATAATCGTTATTGACGGGAATATCTTTTATGTATAATTATTAGTTGCAAAAGTACTCAAAATTTATCAAAGAAAACAAATCAATAGAAAAATTTATCAACCCCCCTTTTTTCATATCCTCAACCTTTTGATTAAAGTAGTTCAGGAAAATATTGTTTTTTGTTTGTTAAAAGAAAATAATGTTAACCCCTATTATTTTTTTGGTTTATGAATGATGAATGACGTTTTATAAAGGACGAATGACGTTTTATGAAAGACGAATGACGTTCTATGAAGGGCGAATGATGTTTTATAAATGGTAAATAACGTTCTATGGAGGGCGAATGCAATTCGCCCCTACGATTATGTTTCCTACCTTCTATGTCTTACACCTTCCCTCCTTAAATTAAATCATTTCGGAAAAAGGTTTTTTTGTATGTTCATTATAATTATCCATTGCCCTTTCGGCAGAAGTGTTGGCGTAACAATAAAGACAGCCGTGCGGACAGGTAGAATATTCGCCTATATCCTTACTGATGATACAGTTACAAAAACGTCTTTGACCCTTATCTTTGTTGCGTTTCGTCTTTTTTATCGTGGGGGTTTCCGCAGAAAATAAGTTGTCGTCAACGATTTGGATGCCTAAGTAGTTCATCAATAGTTTGTCGTCGGAAAAATACTTTATAATGAGGTCATCGTCAATACATTTATTGAATTGTATATGCTGCTGACTGAAATTGATTTGCTCTGCGCAAGTGGCAATGGTATACTTCCACATTTTGTTTAAATTACAAAGTTCGCTCGCTAAGAAATCAAGATCTTGTGGTAAGAAATCAGAGTAATGAATGTTATTTTTCCGTAAATTCTGTTTAACTCTTGGATATTCCTGTATATCAGCAAAGCTAAAGACTAATTTTTCTGTATATCCATAAAGTCTATCTCCTATATACTCAATCCGATACAGTAAATCCTCAACAGACAGAGAATGTGTGAGAATAAGCGGGTCGAATCGCCAAATCACCTTACCAAATCCCGCTTTATCAACCAGTCGTTTGAAAGTATCAAGACGGGAAGTTAACGAAGGTATGCCCGGTTCAAATTGTTCATTCTCATAATCGTTTAGAGTAAAATGGATATAATAATTAATAGACCTTTCTTTGAGATAGTCCAAAGAGGATAAAAGCGGTTGCGGGTTCTTTGACCAAAAAACAATTAAACGAACATTTTTATACGATATGTAATTCTTTTTCCCATTAAACGGATTCAAATGTAGAGAATGCCCCGTCTTCAAACGATGAAAGAACCAATCGGAATAAAAAGCCGGAATATCTGTCGCACGACTTGCAGAAATAATAACAGGCGCCAAAGCCTGTACCGGTTCCCCGAAATCATTCGTAATTTGTACTTTATCCCAAGTCATTGGTCGCCTTTTTATTTTCCGAAATCGCCTCTTCGATAAACGAAGTGCACAATTGAGAAAAATCCAACCCTAAATAGCGTAACTGCTTGGGAATAATACTTTCATTGGTCTGACCGGGAATTGTATTTATCTCAATGAAATACAGCCCCGTCTCATTATAAATATAATCCGACCGCGTAATCCCCTTACAGCCCAAAAACTGATAAATCTTTTCCGAAGTCTTCATACACAGCGTTTCTATATGGGAAGGGATTGGGGCGGGAGTAATTTCATCGGCAAGATTTGGGTCATACTTTGCCTCAAGGTCGAAATATTCTCTCTTACTGACAATTTCGGTAACCGCCAATGCCTCTATCTTGTTCTTTATCTTCATCACGCCGCACGTAATTTCTCTTCCCTCTATAAATTGTTCAATTAACAATTGGTTATCATGTTTAAACGCCTTCTGCAAAGCGTCTGCCAACTCCTCCTTTCGCTTTACTTTCGACATCCCAACACTTGACCCTGAATTACACGGCTTTACAAAACAGGGAAGTCCAACTATCGACAAAATTTTCTCTTCATCAATCGCCTCCTCCTTAAATAAAGAGACCGAAGTTGCCGTTTTTATCCCATGCGAAGATACTACCCTGTTACAAAACTCTTTATGAAACGTCAACAAAGAAACTGCCGAGTTAGAACCCACGTATGGAATGTTCAGCATTTCAAAGTAACTCTGCAATTTACCATTTTCCCCCGGGTCGCCGTGAATAGCGATAAAGACACAATCAAAAAATACCTTATTCCCGTCAATGGTAATCGTAAAATCATTTCTATCAACCGTATATATTGTAGAATCCGGATGCGTATACGTCCAGTCGCCGTACCGAAGGTGAATTGGAAAAACAGAATAGAGATTTGCATTCAAGTTCTTTATAATATTTTGTCCGCTTTTAAGAGATATTTCGTACTCCCCCGAATTTCCACCGGTAATCACTGCGATATTTTTCTTCATAATAATGATTATTGTTTTATTTTATGACTTGCGCCAAGACTTTTTCCAAAATAACGACCGCTGCAACCTATTCGTATTCATCCTCAAGCGGTTTGCTGCTCAAAGCCCAAGACAATCCCAAAGAAAGATTTATGCCTCTGTTTCGCATCGTTGTTTTTGAGTAATAGTTATCGGTTGTAACAGACGAAAAACTATGATGATAGGCAAGGGATAATTTTATTTTGCACCGTTCAGAGACATTGTAGCCGCCGCCCAATTCGATGACGCCGCCAATATCCATTTTTCGGACTTTATTTGTTAAATATGTCGTCTCATTTTCAATAAACTCACCGTTGTTATATTGGGGAACGACTTCTTTAGCCTGAATTAATATAGCCGGAATCAACCCAACTTTGACAAAACCAAAAAATTTGTCTCCCAAAACAAATCCGAACTTCAAAGGAATTGTCAGGTAGTCAAAATTAGTTTTAGATTTTCTCCCCGCACTGTCTATGGGGTTCTTTGTAGAAAAACCGCTCATACTGTACACTGCTCCAGCGCCAACGGAAATATGTTTACTGAAAAAATATTCATACGTCAGTCCGCCTGCAAAAGCGGTTTTGAAGCTGGGTTTAAAGTCTTTTGAAGCCATTCCCGCAAAATGGAGCCCTGCGTCTACTCCGAGGTAATGATTTTGTCCGTATGTTTTAATTGCTATCAATGTCAGGGTAATAATAATTATTTTTCTCATATAATATATGGTATATTTGTTTAATACTTGAAGTAATTCATATTCTTGAAACGCGAAACTATTATTTTTATTTGTTGCAATGCTATCTTTTTTCAGTCCGCTGCCGGTCATTGTTGGAATGAAGTCAGGAATGTTGGAAGAATCGACAAGGAAAATGGGGAAAAAGTCGTCAATAATCATATATCAGTTGTAAACAAAATAGATACAGCGTACTATTTGGATTATTTCCCCTTTCTGAAGATGTATTTTCTTTAGAATATGAAAGAGGTTTCCCAATTTTTTTGTAACTTTGTGGGAGAATCACTGTAACCACTCGCTTATTACTGAACTGTCATGGAAAATAATTTTTATCGAAACAAAGTAACCGTAATTACCGGAGCGTCATCGGGTATAGGAAAAGCCATCGCTATTGATTTTGCCCAACGGGGGTCTATTGTTGTCTTAGGCGCCAGACGCGAAAAGCAGCTTAAAGAAGTTGTTGAAATCATCAAAGAAAAAGGAGGAGAAGCCACTTATTGCGTCGTCGACGTAACGCAGGATAGTTTATGCAAAAAACTGATAGAGACTGCCATAACTAAATATGGAAGGATAGATATTTTGGTTTGTAATGCCGGTATTTCTATGCGTGCGAACTTCAACGAGGTAAATATTGCCGTTTTGCATCGACTGATGGACGTTAATTTTTGGGGAACCGTCTACTGTGTAAAACATGCTTTGCCTCATTTACTTAAATTAAAAGGAAGTATTGTTGGGATTTCGTCCATTGCCGGCATTCACGGCTTACCCGGACGAACGGGCTATTCAGCGTCAAAATTTGCCTTAACCGGTTTTTTGGAAACGGTCAGAATAGAAAATCTCAAAAACAAATTACACGTAATGATAGCCATTCCCGGTTTTACGGCTTCCAACATTCGTTACACCGCCCTCACCGCCGACGGTTCCCCCCAGGGCGACACTCCTCGCAACGAAAATAAAATGATGAGCGCCGAATCCGTCGCCAAAAACATTGCCAATGGGGTTAAACGGAAGAAACATTATTTGCTTTTGAACATGGAAGGAATCGCTGTTTCTTTCGTAAAAAGAATTACAACGTCGTTTCTTGACAAATCCTTTTACAAAGTGATGGCAAAAGAACCCAATTCTCCATTAAAATAAACCGCCAACAATATGATTATCATCAAAGAGGTAACTACAGCAAAGGAACTCAAACAGTTTATTCGCTATCCCAAGCAATTGTATAAAGATTGTCCCCATTATGTCCCCGTTTTGGAAACGAATGAATATAAAATGTTGACCATCCACCCCGCCAAATCCTTTTGCGACGTCCGTTTATGGATAGCGTATAAAGATAATAAGATAGCAGGACGCATTGCTGGGATTATCAACCACCGTTACAATGAATTGAAGGATAAAAAACGCATTCGTTTCGGCTGGTTTGACGTAGATAACGACATTGAAATTGCCCAAGCCTTGCTCAAAACAGTTGAAGACTGGGGAAAGGAAAAAAATCTGCTCGAAATAAGCGGTCCTTCTCGCTATTCCAATATGGAAAAGCAGGGAATGCTCATTGACGGTTTCGATATTCTCTCTACTATTTCCTGCGATTACAATTATCCTTACTATCCCCTTTTCATGGACGCCTTGGGATATAAAAAAGAAGAAGATTATTTGCAATTGAAAACCGAAATAAAGGAAATCCCCGAAAAAATAAAAACATTAAACGACTTTGTCTCCAAACGCTATAAGGTCAGCATGAAAGTCTTTAAAAGTAAAAAGGAATTATTATCCTACGCCAGAAAGTTTTTCAAAGCCTTAAATCAATCCTTCGTAGACGTTTACAATTTCATCCCCTTGACAGACGAAGAAATTGAATATCTTATCAAAAACAACTTCTCCAAGGCAAACAAAGACCTTGTAGGAATCATTGTTGACGAAAACGATTTGGTTGCAGGATTCAGTTTCAGTCTTCCCTCTTTAAGCCGGGCGTTCCAAAAAGCCAACGGAAAACTTTTTCCCTGGGGCTGGTATCATATCCAAAAAGCGCTAAAGAAAAACGACGCCGTTGACCTGTATTTAACCGGCGTACTTCCCCAATGGCGCGGAATAAATACACTATATCATTATCAACTACATAAAACCTATATAAAAAAAGGATTCAAATACGCCATAACTAACCAACAATTAGAAAGCAATCACGGTTGCAGGGTCTGGGAAAAGTATGGCGCCAAAGTAATCACCAAAAGAAGATGCTACCTGAAACAATTATAAAACAGCAAACCTGTTTTTGAAAAAGGAACAAGATACAAGGCGAAAGAACGAAAAGGTGAAGGAATGAAAGGGCGAAAAGATGAAAAGACGAAAGCAGAAATCATTAATTATTCTTTTCATTTTGCTCCTCTTGTAAACCTGAAAATACTGATTCAGACAAAAAAGGGAAAAGGAAAAAATCATTAACCGGTAATTATTATTTCTTCCTTCTTCTTTCTTTCTTGTATTACTTTCCGGTAGCTTACGCTTTGTTCCTTTTCTTCTTTCTCCCTTTCCCCTCTACTTCTTTTTGTCCTTTCACACCTTCATTCTTTCGCTCCTTCGTCCTTTTCCCCCTTCTCTCATTGTTGGTACAATAAATGAATAGTATAGCGCGTTAAAAGGAAACTATATAAATATCATAATTATATGAAGAAAAATAAAACAGTATCTGTTATCATATTGGGATTTGTTTTTATTGCGTTGTTGACATGCAATTTTGTTCGGAATGACTTTGAAATAGCCAAAAATCTTGATATATATTCCTCCATACTAAGAGAGTTGGATGAAAATTATGTGGATAACATACCGGTTACCGATTTAAATCAAACAGCCATTGACGCTATGTTGAATAAATTAGACCCATATACCGTATTTTATCCGGAATCGGATTTGGAAGAGTTCAAATTGATGACAACAGGACAATACGGTGGCATCGGAGCAACGATACAACAAAGCGACGACTATGTAATCATATCAGAACCATACGATAACTGGCCTGCATTCAAAGCCGGTTTACAACCCGGAGATAAAATTGTGGAAATCGGAGGCAAAGACGTCAAAGGAAAATCCGTTTCCGACGTCAGTTCCATGCTAAAGGGACAACCGGGTACAACTTTGACCATTAGTATTATGCCATACGGAAAAACCAAAGCCGTAAAGAAAGATATTATTCGCGAAGAAATAAAATTACCTCCCGTAAGCTATTACGGCATGTTAGAAAAAACAACAACAGGATATATTTGTTTAGACCAATTCATAGAAAATTCCAGTCTGGAAGTAAAAAATGCCTTTATGAAGCTGAAAGAACAAGGTATGCAAGAACTTGTAATTGACTTGCGCGGAAATGGCGGTGGATTATTAATGGAAGCCGTCAACATTGTAAACCTGTTTGTAGAGAAAGGCAATTTGATTGTAAGTACCAAGGGGAAAATTTCAGAGAGAAACCAATTCTTCTATACGCAAAACACGCCTGTTGACTTAAAAATACCTATTGTAGTGTTAGTTGATGACAGGAGCGCTTCCGCAGCAGAAATTCTTTCAGGCGCGTTACAGGATTTAGACCGCGCAGTTATTGTTGGTCAACGAACGTTTGGGAAAGGACTTGTTCAAAATATTCTTCCCTTGAGCTATAATACAAGTTTGAAAATAACAGTCTCTAAATACTATCTTCCTTCGGGACGTTGCATTCAGAAAGTGGATTATTCTCAGAAAGACAGTACAGAAAAAAACACCTACAAATCAGATTCTTCTGCTATGGCTTTTCAAACAAAAGGCGGGAGAAAAGTATATGATTATGGCGGCGTAGAACCCGACATTGTTTTTTCTAATGAAAGGTACAGTACTATTTTATTGGCAATGTTCCAGAAAAACATTATTTTCAACTATGCCAATGAATTTAAACTCAACCATAATACGATACCCTCCATTGATGATTTTGTATTTACGGACGCCATGTATGACGATTTTCTAAAATATGTAAGCGATAAACATTTGGAATATGAGACTTTCACGGAAAAACAAATTAAGCAACTAAAAGAAAGCGTAAAAGCCGACAAGTTGACTTCTTCCGTTGACGAAGCGATTGCATCTTTGGAAGCCATTGTTTTGAAGGATAAAGCGACAGACTTAATGCGTTTTAAAAAAGATATATCCGAATTACTTGAACTCGAAATAATATCGCGATACTATTACCAAAAAGGAAAAATCCAAGCGTCCATAAAAGTTGACCCTGATATTAAAGAAGCGTCTCAATTGCTAAAGGATAATACGAGATATAACTCTATTTTGAAAGGAACCTATAAGAAAAACTAATGCAGATAAAAGATTCGTTAATCCGATTTGTCGATTATCGCACAAAGAATCGAATTATATTTTTATTTGCATTGGCTTTATTTCTATTGGGAATCCCTTTCTCCAGATTTTTAATGAGTCTGGGGGGAACTATTCTTGTTATTAATTGGTTCATTGGTGGAAATCCGGTCAATAGTATAAAAAAAATCTTTCACTCTAAAGTTGTATTGAGTTGTTTGATTTTATATATTGTTCATTTGCTTTGGGTTTTCCCGTCTCAAAATATACATTATGGGATTGCGGATTTATGGATAAAGATCCCGCTGCTTTTTATTCCCATTATCTTCTATACCAATGAACCTTTATCGCGTAAGGAATTGCATATCTTGCTCCAGATTTATATTTTAGGAACGTTTATCAGTTCTTTCTCCGGCTTTATTACTTATCTGATAAAAGATTTGTCTGACAAACGTGAAATGGCTTTGTTCATTTCATATCTTCGTTTTGAGATTAATATTTGTTTTGTATGTTTTGTTTGTTTGTTTCTACTGCTGAAAGAAAGAATAGCGATTGCATCCAAGGTTGTTATTGGCGTCGCATTCTGTTGGTTTTTATTCTTTTTAATCTATTCGGGGTCAATAACGGCGATTGGTTTATTTTTTATCATAGCTCCTGTTTTTATTGTCCAAATAACCATTGCCAACAAACATAAATTTCTTCGCTATTTTATTCCTTCTCTGTTTGCTATTATTGTAGCAGGCGTCGGCGTTGTCCTTTTTAATTGTGTAAGACGATATTTTCATGTCGATTTCTCAATAGAAACAGCCGCAAAATACACGGCAGACGGAAACCCGTATTTTCATGAACCACAAAAAAGATTTATCGAAAACGGTAGCTATATCTATACCTATATTTCTGATATTGAATTGAAAGAAGCATGGAATAAAAGAAGCGAAATCAATTTTACCGATTTAGACGGCAAGGGTTTTCCCATCAGAATAACGCTAATACGTTACTTGAACTCCAAAGGTTTACACAAAGACAGGTTAGGAGTAGAAACTTTGTCGGAACAGGACGTCCATAATGTTGAACAGGGCATTGCCAATGTCGCCTATACGCACAGATTAAATATTATCAATAGAATATACTGTTTGATATGGGAACTCAACGATTATTATTACACGGGAGGAATCATTGGTTATTCTATTCCTCAGCGGATAGAACTTTGGAAACATTCTGTTTCTCTGATAAAAAAACATCCTCTATGGGGAGTTGGGACGGGAGACGTGAAAGATGCTTTTGCAGAAGAACTGCAATTGAACAATTCTCCCCTCACGGGAACAAATATGCGTAGTCATAACCAATATTTTACCTTTTTGATAGCATTTGGAATCATCGGACTTGCGCTTATTCTGTTTTCTATTATTTATCCTCCTTTGGCTTTACGGAAAATGAATAATTTTTTATTTTTAGTTTTCTTTTCTATCGTCATTATTTCCATGCTTACAGAAGATACGCTTGAACCACAAGACGGAGTTACCTTTTTTGCCTTTTTTTATTCCTTCTTTCTCTTTTTATTTCCCAAGCCGGTGGAAACAAATACGCTTTTGTCCTGAAGGTAAATAAGAAGATATTTTGTTGATAAGAAATACCTTTAATCTGAGAGAAGAAACGATAGCGCTTGTGTAGCGCCGAAGATGGGATAGGATTTTTTTCAGATTTTTCAAGTATCTGCATTTCGTAAGAATGCAAGTTGTTCGTTGTATGTCTTTGTTGTTGAGTAATCATGGTAATTATTTGTATAATTGTTGTTACCTCTCGCTGGATGTAGCGTTTTTCGCTATGTTCAAGTGATGCTTTGCACGGGCTAAAATTGTGAGAAGGGAAAGTTTTTGCTATACATATATATGCACGGCAATTCGTTATGATTTTCTCTTTCGGTCGCCAACGTAAAGAGAAAAATACACAAAGAAAACAAAACCATTAGCGTAGACGTCAGACCAATGTCATCAAGTTAAGCCATAAAAAGCTCTGAAAGAGCGACGTCAATAGCACATGGGCAACGCCCTGTGTCGGTAATCTCCCTCCTCCCATTATTAAGCCCAAACGGGGCGTAATCTGTTTTATTTCATTTGATTACGCCCTTACAGGGCTTGGTAAATATTGTGTACATTCTGTCCGTAGGGCGTTGCCCTACGCTGTTGATTACGCTCTTTCAGAGCTTTTTACTCCTTCCGACCATAGCTTGGTCTTGCATCTACGTTATTGGTTATTGGGCTTTCAGCCCTTAACTTGATGACATTAGACGTCAGCCTCCGGAAGGCGTCATGTCCTGAAACACCTGTACAGAAAAAACATAAAAAGAGATGACAATAAGAAATAAAAACA
>JAISDH010000126.1 GCA_031264975.1 Bacteroidales bacterium | reverse complement strand
ACTGCTTTTTTCTCCTTTCCTTTTTTCAGATAATTCTTTGAATGCTACTGGAATTATTTCCACGTGCAAGTCAATTCTGTCCATTAAAGGACCTGATATTTTATTTAAATATCGTTGTACGGTTCCTTCCATGCAAGTACACTCAATATTTGGATGATTGTAATATCCGCAGGGACAGGGATTCATTGCTGCAATAAACATGAATGAGGCAGGATATTCTACACTCATTTTTGAGCGGGAGATTGTAACGCTGCGTTCTTCCAAAGGTTGGCGCATTACTTCAAGTACGGAACGTTTAAATTCCGGCAATTCATCCAAAAATAAAACGCCATTGTGAGCCAAAGATATTTCTCCCGGCTGTGGATTTGAGCCTCCTCCTACTAATGCAACGTCAGAAATAGTATGATGCGGCGATCTAAAGGGACGGACGGAGATAAGAGACATATTTTTATTCATTTTTCCGGCTACAGAATGGATTTTTGTTGTTTCAAGCGCTTCCATTAAAGACAGGGGTGGCAAAATAGACGGAATGCGTTTAGCAAGCATGGTTTTTCCGCTTCCCGGAGGACCTATTAAAATGGCATTATGTCCGCCGGCTGCTGCTATTTCTAAAGCTCTTTTTGTGTTTTCCTGCCCTTTTACTTCTTCAAAATCAAATTCATATTTATTTAATGAGCTATAAAATTGTTCTCGTGTATTGACTATGGTTGGAGCTAAGTCTTGTTCCTTATTGAAGAAATTAATTACTTCCTTGATATTTTCCACCCCATAAACAATCAAATTATCCACTATGGCTGCTTCCTTTGCATTTTCTTTTGGAAGAATAATTCCTTTAAACCCTTCTTTACGTGATTCAATAGCAATAGGTAAAGAGCCTTTTATGGGTTTTAATTCCCCGTCAAGCGACAGTTCTCCCATAATAATATATTGGCTTAATTCATTGGCTTGAATTTGTTCTGAAGCGGCAAGGATTCCCATGGCAATGGTCAAATCGTAGGCAGAACCTTCCTTGCGCAAGTCTGCAGGAGCCATATTGATAATGATTTTCTTTCCAGGTATTTTGTAACCATTATATTTTAAAGCAGAATCTATTCGTTGTTGACTTTCCTTAACTGCACTGTCCGGTAAACCTACCAAATAAAAATTTATGCCGGAATCAACATTTACTTCAACAGTAATTGTTTTCGCATTTACGCCATAGATACAACTTCCGTATGTTTTAACTATCATGTTATTTCTATTTTCAAACAGCAAAGATAGAATAAAAAATAATAATCTTTTCTATTTTGTGCGAAAAATTTACGTTGAGTTAATGATTTTATATGCTTTAATACATCACTAAAAAATTGAATTAGTTGTATATACAATAGAAATATATTTTTTAAAGCGGGGTATAAAATTTAAATAATGTACGAATGAAAAATGCTTGAGCGATTTTCTCATGCTCAGGTTTGAAAAATACAATAAGGATTGTATAAGCATTTGTATGAATTGAAAATTATCAACAATAAATGTCTTATAAAAATTTGTTTTAATCTTTGGATTGTATCGAATTAATGATTACTTTTGTTGCCTGTTCAAAATGATAAGATAAATACGGTTTTGCTATGTTTTATTTACAGATGAGTTTACAGTCTGATTTGTCTAAATTATCAGAGATAGATTTTTTTTTAGAGAATATTATCCAGCAGTTTGAAATTAAGGATGATTTTTTTGGAATATTAAATGTTCCTTTGAATGAATGTGTAAAGAATGCCATTATTCATGGAAATGGGTGTAATCCTGATAAGAAGGTTTTAATTGAAGTTTATGTTGAGCAATCAAAGCTATTTTTTTCTATTACTGATGAAGGAGTTGGGTTTGATTATAATTCTTTTTTGCAACAATCTGTTGAATGTTTAAAGAATAACGGTTTATTTTTGGTGGAGATGCTTACGGAAAATCTTTCTTTTGCGAAAGACGGGGCGCAGGTATCTTATGAGATAGAGGTTCCATTTTCTTTTTCTGCAGGTGATAAGCGAGTTGATATTTTACAACAGTCGCAAGTTCGTGTTGAAAATTCAAAGGCGAAAATTTGATCCTTCAAAGTATGGCAATAAGTATTTGTTTTTACAATGAAGATGTAAATTATGTCCTTGTTTTTAAACGAAAGATTTCTGCATGGTTGTTGTTGGTGATTGAAGAAGAGCAAAAGAAATTGGGTAGTATTTCTTATATTTTTTGTTCTGACGATTATTTACTTCAAATGAATAAGCAATATTTGAATGCGGATTATTTTACGGATGTAATCACTTTTGATTATACAGAAGAATTGCTTATTTCAGGAGATATTTTTATTAGTGTTGACAGAGTGAAAGAGAATGCAAAAACGTATGGACAAAAATATTTTCAAGAAATGATTCGTGTAATTCTTCATGGCGTTTTACATTTATGTGGGTATAAAGATAAGACGGAACAAGAAATAAAGCAAATGCGTGGAAAAGAAGACTACTATTTACAGAAATTTGATTTAAGTGATTAATAAATAATTTATTATATTGATGTTTCATGTGAAACATGGTATATTTTTGTAAGAATGGGACAGAAATACGATGTTATTGTTGTAGGAGGAGGACATGCCGGATGTGAAGCGGCAATGTCAGCGGCAAATTTAGGAAGTAAGGTTCTTTTAGTCACAATGAGTATAGATACTATAGCTCAAATGTCTTGCAATCCTGCTATTGGTGGTATTGCTAAAGGACAAATTGTTCGGGAAATCGATGCTTTGGGTGGATATACGGGTGTGATTGCTGATAAATCAACAATACAATTTAGAATGCTTAATCAATCGAAGGGTCCCGCGATGTGGAGTCCTCGGGCTCAATGTGACAAGGTGAAATTTTCTTTAGAATGGCGTTCTCTTTTGCAATCAAACGCCAATGTTTTTATTCGTGAAGATACTGTTGTAGATTTGATAATAGACAATAAAACAGTTTTTGGTGTAAGAACAAAAATTGGAAAGGAAATTTTTTCTCAATCGGTAATCTTGACCAATGGAACCTTTTTGAATGGTATTATTCATATTGGAGAAGTTAATTTTTATGGGGGAAGGATAGGAGAACAGGCGTCTTTATATTTAACCCAGAGAATGCAAAAATTGGGTTTTGTTTCCGCTCGTTTAAAAACAGGAACGCCGGTACGTATTGACGGAAAAACAATAGATTTCTCTAAAATGGAAGAACAAAAGGGTGAAGAAAGATGTAGCGGTTTTTCTTTTGTGAATATAAAGTCGAAATTACAAAGACGGAGCTGTTGGATTACTTATACTTCAAATGATGTTCATACTGTTTTGCGTGAAGGATTTAGTAAGTCTCCTATGTTTCAAGGGAGAATACAAGGAACGGGACCTCGTTATTGTCCTTCTATTGAAGACAAGATAGAACGTTTTGCAGATAAAGACAGGCATCATTTATTTTTAGAACCTGAAACGGAAGATGAATATTCGTATTATCTGAATGGTTTTTCTTCTTCATTACCGGAAGAAATTCAAATTAGAGCATTACACTTAATTCCCGGTCTTGAAAATGCACATATTTTAAAACCCGGTTATGCGATTGAATATGATTATTTTGACCCTACACAATTGAAATTAAGTTTGGAAACAAAATTAATAGAAAATCTTTATTTTGCCGGACAAATTAATGGAACAACCGGTTATGAAGAAGCGGCTGCACAGGGTTTGATAGCGGGAATAAATGCCTGTAGAAAATTAAACGACAAAGAACCTCTTGTTTTAAAAAGGAATCAGGCATATATTGGGGTATTAATAGATGATTTGGTAACGAAAGGAATTGACGAACCTTATCGTATGTTTACTTCTCGTGCCGAATATAGGATATTGTTACGTCAAGATAATGCGGATTTACGATTAACGCCTGTTGGTTATGAGATAGGATTGATTGATGAAAAGAGATTTTCAAAATATAGAAAGAAGAAAAAACAAATAGAAGCATTGATTGATTTCTTAAAAAAACAGCTTGTCAGCGCTGAAATAGTAAATCCTTTTTTAATTGAAAAAACTTTTTCACCGATTTCACAAAACATAAAAATATTTCAATTATTGCTTCGTCCGCAAATTTCTTTGAATGAATTATTGCGGCGAATTTCTTCTGTTCAATTGTATATTAATGATAAAAAATACTCATCGGAGGTTTTGGAAGAAGCAGAAATTTTAATCAAGTATGAACAATACATTGAAAAAGAAAAAGCATTAGCCCAAAAAATGTTAGACTTGGAAAAGATAAAATTATCAATAGACTTTGACTATAATTCTTTACAATCGCTTTCAACGGAAGCTCGCCAGAAATTGACTAAAATAAAACCAACAACAATTGGACAAGCAGCTCGTATAAGTGGAGTTTCTCCTTCAGATATTTCTGTTTTGTTGGTATTTTTAGGTAGATGATAATGTTTCA
>JAISDH010000109.1 GCA_031264975.1 Bacteroidales bacterium | reverse complement strand
GCCAAATTCAAGAGGAATTTTTGCAATAGTATCATCTTCAAATTTCCAATCAATAGAACCGTGTAATTTTATAAATCTGACAACTCCCTCTACATATCTTGGCTCTCCTCTAATTCCAGGTGGATTGTAATGATAATCAAGTTCTAATTTTGTTGTCCTGAATATCGGTTTAATTTTCCCTACAAATCTGTCAATTGTGAGAATACCTGCTTTATCAAGTCCAATTTCAATGAAGCGGTCATAATTGGTCGTGAAAATATTCGTTCTTTCTCTGGTTGCTGTCCTGCTTGAAAAACTTATTAGAAAAGATTTCAATATGCTTAAAACTCCATTATATTTAGCGCTTGCACAAAATTCTTTTTCGGTTTTTACGATTGCTCTAATGAAATTATCTAACTTTGAATTGATTTCAATTTCAAAAGCTGAGGTGTCTTTTTTTTGGATTTTAAGACCTTGTAGTAATTCCAATGCTGTTCTGAAATCATCTTCAATATTGGCTTGACCACGTCCTAATTCTTGTGCACTTTTGTCAGACCATTCTCGTATTTCTTCTTTACATTCATCATCAAAATCAATTCTTCCCATTCCTTGTGAAGAAATTCCTGCCAGATTTGTTAAACTTGCAGTTAGTCCTGTTCCTGTTAATAAGGAGAAATGCTCACTTTGAAATATCGCAGTTAGCCACGGCTCTATCTTCTTACGAAGAAGATCTATTTTACTATCATCTACCGTTTCACAAGCAAAACAATCTATTTCGTTGTTTATTTTCAGAATGTTTTCTGCCGTCCAATTAATTTCATTAATTTCCATATCTTTAAGATATTATTTTACTACATATTATTTTTTTGTTCATAATCTACAACCTCAACAATGTCTTTTCCGATATTTTACCTTCCAATACTTTCAATATTACATCCAGGTCTACTTTTGCTTCAGCTTTTAATCCCAGGCACCGGGCAATACCATTGGCATCCGTGCTTACCCGTTCCAATAATGACAAACGATATTTACTTTTCTTTGCGAGCAACTGATAACTGTGAAAGTGGAATGAATCACCGATTTTCGGAACAGATGAAACATGCTCAAACGAAAACTCCTTTTTCATATAATTCATCAAACAATCCTGCAAAACCAAAACAAAGTGTTTGTTCAGGTTTTCAAAAGTCGAAATTTTGTGATGCATCTGCACTAAAATCGTCTTTGCCGTCATTTTCCAGTTCATTCCGAAAGTAGCGGTTGCATTAAAATCGGATTGTTCCAATCCTTTTGATTTCAAAAATGATTGGCGATAACCCCAAACCGAACCGGTCGTATCCACTGTCTGCAATTCAATTCCAACAAAATCTTTGACCTTACCGTTCTTAACAGATGCGAGCACATAATCTACACTCCCGCCCGGAATAGCTATTTCGGAAAGTATATGCAGCTCATTACCCGGTTCGTGTAACGACAGCAAGTGAATACAATCCAAAAACAGTTGATTGTTTTCTATCAACCTGTGTGGACAAATGATAACATTCATGTTGTCCTTACCGTATGCAACGGTGCAGGTTCCGATAGAAATTGACGGCTCGCTTTTCCTGACTTTGACACATTTCCTGTTAATATACGGGCAATTTTGTCTTTCAAGTATTTTATTCCACCTGACACCTTTATCCGACGTATTTTCTGCAAACAGTTCCGCTATCTTTTCCATATTTACAATAAATTTAGCTGTAATTGGGAAACTCTTTGTTTAGCTATCTTGATGTATTCTTCCGAAATATCAATACCAATAGATTTCCGGCACAAGTCATAAGCCACTTTATTTGTTGTACCCGAACCGCAAAAGGGGTCAAGCACGATACCGTCAGGCGGACAGGTTGCCAAAATCGGAATCTTACATAAATCCTCCGGATAAACTGCATAATGTTTTTCGCGATTTTGCGTGTCTTCAGGCAGGATTTCCCAAACATCGGTCGGCAGAGCGCCGTTCTTGCTGTAAAACAGAAAATAGTATCCTTTTTCTTTCAATTCTTTAGCACGCCCGGAAACACGTTCCGAATCGGAATGGGTTGCCCGCTGTTGATTACGGATAATCATCCTGAAATCGGGAATTTCCCCATTTTGCACTTGTTGCAATACCTGTTGCAAATCCTGCATGGCGTTTTCCTTTTCTTCCTTTGAAAGTGCGGTTGATAACTCTATTTGCCGCTTGTAGCGTACTCCGCTGACTCCGGAAGAAGATACAATCGCTCCGTTCCGCACGGTTGTAGTTTGCGGGTTCTGGCGTATCGCGTCATCATCGTAATAATAATCGGTTGTTTTTACAAAATGAAAAATCATCTCGTGAATATTCCTCAACTTATCGGTCGAACTGTCCATCGCGCCCTTATGTTTGTTCCAAACCACATCATTGCGTAAAATCCAGCCTTGCCCGTCTATCATTTTTATGGCAATTCTCCAGGGAATACCTTGTAATGCCTTATTTTTGTATGTGTCGCCGACATTCAACCAGAAAGAGCCGGTATTTTTCATTACCCGGTTTATTTCTTTTGTGATGTTCAACAGATTGTCAATAAACAATTCGGGTTTGTTTTCCAATCCGATTCCGCCGTTTTCATAACAGCGTTGTCCCCAATATGGCGGACTTGTCATGCAACAATCTATGCTTGACGATGGAATTTGTTTGAGTATTTTTAAAGAATCACCATTGTAAAATATTGGGTGACAAGAATCAAATACAATCTCATTTGTTTGAAAAATAACATTTTCAATAACTTCAGAACGACTATTCCAATCCATGTATTCTTTTGCTGCTGCTTGATTCATTGCCCATTTTTTAAATAGTTTCCCTTTTCCCTTAATTCCCTCAATGTATCGCCCAATGTTTTCATTTTTGCCGAAATATTTTTTGATTACTTTCGGCAAAAGTACGAAATAAACATGTATTGTATTTCCAAAAGAAGAAAAAAGTTTTCAACCGTATGATAACTATCATATTGGTGTAGCGAACAAAAGTCGAATAAATACCCTATTTCGTCGGTTCCCCACCCCGTTTCGTCTATTTTCCAAAATCCGTATCGCGAGAGCCGCTACTTTTGTCCCGAAATAAAAATTATTCAGATGAACAGAAAAACAGTTTTAACGCTATTCGGACTGATACTTGTCCACGCCTGCGTTTTCGCACAGACACAGAAATTTACCGTCAGCGGGAACGTCCGCGACGCCGACGACGGCGAGGATTTAATCGGCGTTTCCATTGCCGTCGTGCAGGCGGGGAATCTGGGGACGGCGAC
>JAISDH010000503.1 GCA_031264975.1 Bacteroidales bacterium | reverse complement strand
ACGTCCAAGTGGGGACAGGGGAAATACTATAATTATTATTGTCCAAAAGATGATGCGGGAACGAATAAAAGAGCCGTAACAGGTTGTGTAGCCACGGCAATGGCTCAATTGTTGTATTATTTCAGGTACCCGCAAACAGGGATAGACACCCATTCATACGAACATCCACTCTATGGAACTCTTTCTGCGGACTTTGGCGCGACAAACTATGATTATCAAGCCATGGAAGCACAACCGAATCGTATCAATCTGCCAGCCTCATTGTTGACATCTCATTGTGGAATTGCAGCAAATATGAATTATGGAGCAGCAGCGTCCGCCGCATGGTCAGAGGATGCTGCTAATGCGTTAATAAATAATTTCGGATATTCTCCGGAAACGCAATTAATACACAGATGGGAAGCAGACAATTGGGACAGTTTAATTGTTTCTCATCTTGACAGAAGGATTCCCCTGTACTTTGCCGGAACGGACACTACTAAGTGGGTAGGTCACGCTTTTGTTTGCGACGCTTATCAGGTGGATACCAACGATAACTATTTCTATCATTTCAATTTTGGATGGGAGGGATACCAGGATGGGTATTTCTATATAAATCCTTTATTGGGCGAAAGCATTGCATATCACTATGGGCAAGATATAATCATCAATGCCTACCCCGATACGGCAAAGTTTGACTATCCCAGCCAATCCCCCTTGACGGGAACCACTATATTAATAGAAGAAACAGGTTCTTTTACCGACGGAATAGACGACTGCCCCCCAAATATGGATTATACGTGGATAATTCGTCCGGACATTGACGCAATTACATATATAAAATTAAGTCTCAACTATCAATTGGCAGAGGGAGATTCTCTATTTATCACTTCCCTGAACGGAAATGTCAATCATATTTTCACTTATGATACTTCCTCCTTTCTCGACAATATTGCAGACCAGGAAATTATCATACGCTTGAAAACAACAAACGATTCAATACCTTCGGGTGGAATTACGGCAAGTTATACAGCCGAATACGGAATGTTTTGTAAGAAAGGTATAGACAAGTATAGCTTAAAGACAGGTTCCTTTGGAGATGGAAGCAAAGAGAGCCGCTATCGTAACAATACCGACTGCATTTATTGGATAGAAGTTGCCGGCGTCCATTCTATTACAATACGTTTTACCACATTTGAAACAGAAAAAGACAGAGATATTTTATCTATTCGCGACCGTGCAATGGGAAGTGTTCCTTTGTTGATGGAGTTGTCAGGGAACTATACGGACAGTGTGTATACATTTAATACCAACAGCTTAATTTTCGACTTTATCACAGATGATATAAATGTTTTTCAAGGCTGGGAACTGACTTATGAAACAGACGTCCCCATAGAAGACCCCAAAAATATAAATACATTTGACGGAGATAACCATTGTTACATATATCCCAATCCTGCAACAAATCATTTATACGTATCTGTCGACGACTTGCTACAGGACGGGCAGATACATCTCTTTGACGTTTATGGCAGATTGCTGTTAAAGCATGTTATCAGGGAAAAAGAATCACAAGTAAACTTGAATGCTCTTGCTCCGGGAATGTATATCGTAAAAGTAATGGACGGAGAGAGACTTTATACAGTGAAACGGATAATTAAAGAATAATACAAGATAGAATTTCCATGTCATGGCGAATGGTTTTTAAATATTAAAAAAAATAATACACTACAAATGAGAAAAAAGGCATTTATTTTCTGTAGCTTTATAGCGATACTGTTACAGGGTTATGCGCAACCGGTTTCGTTTGAAGAAGCAACGTTTTCTATTTTCAATGCCGACAATGAATTTGTTGTTGTTTCGGAAATGATAGAAGCCGTTCCGATATTGGCATATTCCACAGAGAGCCATTTCGACGCAGAGAATATAATTCCTTGTAAAGATGAAATATTGCAAGCAAACGTACCAATCTCCAATTCGTGGGAAGAACAGGAGACTTCTTTTGAAGAACGTGAAAATACCGCAGTTTCCTCTACATCTTTAATAACGACAAAATGGAAACAAGGGAAGTTGTATCATTATTATGCTTTGGAAGATGAAAAAGGAACAAACGGGAAAGCGGCAACAACAACGACTCAATTGTATACTGTTTTCTTTAATCTTGTTAATGAGCCATTCAAATTTCCTCTAATAGGTTTTGTCAATATCTCTATCGGCAGTCATAATTTACCGCAAATTGGGTTTGTTAATTGGAACACACAAAATTTCAAGACTGTTCAACTTGGCTTTGTCAATAGTGCAGGCGGTAATATGGCAGGATTGCAAATGGGATTTGTAAATACGGTAGTCAAAGGCGTGAATGGCGTTCAAATGGGGTTTGTAAATACGGTAGCCGAAGACATGAGCGGCGTTCAGATGGGATTTGTAAATACGGTAGCCAAAAACATGAGCGGCGTTCAAATGGGGTTTGTAAATACTACCGTAAATAAATTGGGCGGGGCACAAATCTCATTCGTCAATGTTGCCAAACAACTAACCGGATTACAATTTGGATTTATAAATTATGTGGATTCGATTGAAAAAGGCGTCCCTGTTGGCTTTTTGTCAATCGTGCGAAAGGGGGGATATAAGGCGATAGAATTGGGCGTTTCCGATATATCTCCTTTTAATTTATCATTCAAGATTGGAGTTGAACTCCTTTATACTTCGTTTGGCGTTTCATATAATCCATTCAGGCATGGTATTCGGGAACAAATCATTTGCGGCGTTGGGCTTGGGTCAATTATCAAACTTGGAGAAACATTTTTTATAAATCCGGAAGTTATATCATATAATGCAATCAATAAAATTTTTCAACATTATCTGAGTGTTGTTCCTTCTTTTGGGTATAAAATAATTCCCAGCTTAAGCGTGGCGCTTGGCCCGTCAATTGTATGGACTTACGCAGATAAAGAGGTTGAAAGTCCCTTTTACAGTTTTGTGAAAAATTCGGTAGACGATACGAATGTATTATATTTAGGAGCAAGAATGGGAATAAGATTTAGTTGGTAAAGAATATATTGATGTATTATTTCAGCGTTCAACAAGCAGACATAGACGGCAATTTATGAGTTTTAAATATAAAAAAATACACTATACAAATGAGAAAAAAGGCATTTATTTTCTGTAGCTTTATAGCGATACTGTTACAAGGTTATGCGCAACCGGTTTCGTTTGAAGAAGCCGAACAGGCGGCACAACATTTTTTTGGTAAGGTACACAAATCCATGCAAACCTGCGCCTCTGTTTCCGTAGAAGGACAGGACACCTTGTTTTATATTTTCAATGCGGACAAGGGGTTTGTTGTTGTTTCGGGAGAGAAAAAAGCCATTCCGATATTGGCATATTCCACAGAAAACAACTACAATGCGGAGAATATAATTCCTCCTGTACAAATGTGGATGAATTATTATCAACGTCAGTTAACGGAGCTTCGGCAAGATGAAACGTCGCAGCAAAGCGTATCGGTAGCCAATTCGTGGAAAGAACTTGCGACTCCTTTTAAACAGCACAAAAATACGACAGGTTCTTCTGCAACTCCTTTATTGTTAACGTCGCGGTGGGGGCAAGGGAAGTTGTATAATTATTATTGTCCGAAAGACGAAAAAGGACTAAACAGTAATAAGAGAGCTGTAACAGGTTGTGTTGCTACGGCAATGGCTCAGTTGATGTATTATTTTAGATTTCCTCAATCGGGTACAGGTAGTTATTCCTACACTCACAAGGTATATGGAGAACTTGCTGCCGATTTTGAAAATGCGCGATACGATTATTCCTCCATGCCTGACAGACCGACGAATATCAATCCTGATATTAGCTTATTGATGTATCATTGCGGAGTAGCCGTTGATATGGAATATGGACCTGACGCCTCTGGAATGTATAATCACAAGGCAGCGGATGTATTGAAAAGACATTTTAAGTTTTCTCAACAAACCCAATATGTCTACAGAGACAAGACTACCTTAGATTGGGACAGTTTGATTGTAACTCATATTGATAATAGAATTCCCTTGTATTATGCAGGGTGGAGTGTTCCCGATACGAATGGACATGCTTTTATCTGCGACGCTTATCAGATAGATACGAATGGGAATCATTATTACCATTTTAATTTTGGCTGGGATGGTTCTTCCGACGGATATTTCTATACCGATTCATTATCTCCGGGAGGGAATAATTTCAATTTGGCGCAGGAATTAATCATCAATGCCTATCCCGA
>JAISDH010000492.1 GCA_031264975.1 Bacteroidales bacterium | reverse complement strand
CGTAACAGGAGAACAGGCAATACTCGCGGGTCTAAGCGGTCTGTCTGCCAGAGCCTCAGGTCTCGAGAGAGATGTCCGCAAGTCGCATCCCTTCCTGTATTATCAACAGATAGAAAACGAGATAAGACTTGAAAAAACCGGAGATATTCTATCGCGACTGAAACAGAGAATGACGGAAATAGAACAGTCCTTCGCGCTGATAAGCAATTTTCTGAATATCCTCGAACAGATGCTCGAAACAGATTCTCCGCTTCCGGAATACAGTCCTCCACTGAAACCCGATCAATTATGCTTTTCCCTGACAGAAGGCTGGCGCGGCGAAGTGTGCCACAGTATCATAAGCGATTCTTCGGGAAAAATATCATTCTACAAGATAAAAGACCCTTCGTTGCATAACTGGCTTGGACTTGCGCTGGCGGTGAGAAATCAGGATATTTCGGATTTCCCGATATGCAACAAGAGTTTTAATCTTTCGTATTGCGGTTTCGATTTATAACAGTTAAAATATACTCAAATTTCAAAAAAAGTCATGGGATTCATACGGAAAAAATCGTCAAAACTGATTCCACCGGTTCCGATTGTAAAAATATGCTTGGGATGAAACTGCGAATTGAAAATTGCAAGCCCTGCACTACTGCTGTCTTTCCCGGTTTTTACTTCCAGTCCTGTTATTTCGTTATTCTTTTCTATCACAAAATCAACTTCATTATCGTTTTCGTTCCAGTAATAAAGATTATATTTTTCAGTAATTGAATGATTTAACAAATGCGCTCCTACCGCAGACTCCACTATTTGTCCCCACAATTTATGGTTGCTTTTTGCCTGTTCAAGAGTAGTATTCAATAATTGCGACATCAAGGCATTATTAAAAACCTGAAACTTGGGAACAGAAGAGCGTTTGCGGATTACATTTCCGGCATATTTTTCCAGTCCGGTCAGCAAACCTGCGCCTGCAAGCATCTGCATATAGTTTGATAAAGTTGTGATATTTCCTTTTTCCTGCAAATTACCCTGAATTTTTGTCAGCGAAACAATTTTTGCCGACGACACGCAGGCAATTTCAAACAATCGCCGCATAAGCGCTGGTTTTTCTACTTTTGTAAGCATAATAATATCGCGTGAGATACTTGTTTCGACCAGGGAATTGCGGATATAATCGGACCAGCGTTGCCAGTCGTCAACTAAACTTACAGCGCCCGGGTACGCTCCATACCAAATATACTGTTCAAGCGACCAGCCGAAAGCTTCTCTCATTTCGTTATATGACCAGTGCGGAATATAAATTGTTTCAAAGCGTCCCGCAAGCGATTCGCTAAGTCCATGCTGTAACATTAAACGCGAACTGCCAAGCAAAATTACTTTCAAATTCCTTCCATTGACTGTATCGTTATCCCATTCTTTCTTAACGGCTTCACTCCAATTTTCTATTTTTTGTATTTCATCAATTACAAGCAGATATTCCTTATCCGGCGAGGCAAGCAAACGCAGACGCGCCTCGTCCCAAGTTCGCGCTACCCAGTTACTATCAGCAGCAGGAACATTGTCTGCCTGCACAAACATCGTTTTGGTCGGTATACATTCAATCATTTGAATAACAAGCGTTGTTTTACCAACCTGACGGGGTCCGTACACGACCTGAATGAACTTTCTGGGTTCACTCATTCTATCAACAAGTTGTCGAAGATAATGTCTCTGAAATACATTCATTTTATTAAAATATTTTCTCGCAAAAGTAGAAATATTTTATTATTTCGAAATAATAAATTTGTTAGGTATAGATGAATTGATAATTTTCATGTACATTTGCACCCGAATATTAATACATGAATTAAAGATGGATTTACATAAACAATTTGAACATCAAGGGAGTTGGCTTTTCAAGTATCGAGGAATTTTGCCGCTCATTATTTTAGTTGCAGGAATCATTGTCTTCATAAACTCAAGGCTGGATTCTTCCAATTTTTTCTATGACAAAACGCTTCTTATGGATTACTACATTGTCTTTTGCATATTTATATGCCTGATTGGATTAGCCATACGGGTTTTTACCATTGGATATGCGCCTGACAATACTTCGGGACGGAACACATCCGGACAGCTTGCCGACGCCTTAAACCGGACGGGGATGTACTCCATTGTCCGGCATCCACTGTATGTCGGGAATTTCATAATGTGGCTGGGCGTTGCTCTGGTCGTGCACAATTTCTGGTTTGTCACGATCTTTATCTTGCTTTACTGGATATATTATGAACGGATTATGTATGCCGAGGAACAGTTTTTGCGTCGCAAGTTCGGCGAAACATTTACCGACTGGGCTGCGCGAACGCCTGCATTCATTCCAAACTTCAAGCTGTTTGTCAGACCTCAAACGTCTTTCAGGTGGAAAAAAGTATTAAATCAGGAAAAAACCGGGCTGGCGGCATTATTTCTGATATTTTCCCTGTTTGACCTCATCGAGCAATTAGTGCGGAAAAGCCATGATTTCAATTATGTTTTACATGTCATTTGTCTTATAACCATAATTTTATTCTGCATTGTACGATATTTGAAAAAGAAGACGCGACTGTTGAATGACGTCAAATCTTAAAAATGTCGTATATTTGTCCCCGTGTTTTACGTGAAAAGTGATGATAGATATACAGAATATAAAGCAACAGTTTGATATAATCGGCTCTTCTGCAGTTCTTGATCGGGGGATAGACGTCGCATGTCAAGTCGCGCCTACCGATTTATCCGTACTGATAACGGGAGAAAGCGGTACCGGAAAGGAAGTTTTTCCGAAAATCATACATAAGTTCAGCGCTCGCAAACATGGACAGTACATTGCTGTGAATTGCGGCGCGATACCGGAAGGCACTATTGATTCGGAACTGTTTGGGCACGAAAAAGGCTCTTTTACAGGAGCGGTGGATACGAGGAAAGGATATTTCGAAGTCGCCGACGGAGGAACGATATTTTTGGACGAAGTCGCCGAATTGCCACTGTCCACGCAAGTCC
>JAISDH010000336.1 GCA_031264975.1 Bacteroidales bacterium | reverse complement strand
TATTCTTCGTCTGTCGGGGTGTAGGTTCCGATACTTTCGGCAACTCTTAAAAATTCGGCGTCGGCATGTTTGTGTAACTTAATGGCGGTGGTAAAAGGTTCGTAACGGATTTTGCCATGTAGTCGTCCAATCATAATTGCTCTTTCTCCGGCTATCAAAGCATTGACGGCTTCAACGCCTAATTCGCTGGCAAGAATCCTGTCGCGAGCGCTTGGCGCGCCACCTCTTTGGATGTAACCCAAAACAGTTACGCGTATATCGAATTGCGGAAATTCTGTTTTCATCTTTTCGGCAATAGCCATAGTTCCCTCTTTTACCCCTTCGGCAACCATAATGACGCTGGATTTATTTTGACGCGCCCGTTCCGAAAGAAAACATCGGGTTTTCTCTAATTGATTTTTTTGTTCCGGTATTAAAATAACATCCGCCCCACATGCCAATCCGCTATTCATGGCAACAAATCCTGATTCACGTCCCATTACCTCAACAAAGAAAATACGATTATGAGCGCTCGCTGTATCGCGAATCTTATCAACCGCACTAACAATTGTATTCAAACAGGTATCATATCCCACCGTATACTCCGTTCCGTAGATATCATTGTCAATGGTACCGGGAATGCCAACAATAGCAATATCCGATTCTCCCGACAATTCATTCGCACCCCGAAAAGTTCCGTCTCCTCCAATGACAACCAATGCGTCAATCTGTTCTTTCTTTAGATTATCAATTCCCTTTTTACGTCCTTCAGCAGTTCTAAACTCAGGACAACGAGCCGACCTCAAGAAAGTTCCGCCTGTCTGTATAATCCCCCTTACGCTTTGAGCCGTAAGAGGATTAAATTCCCCATTTAACAATCCCTGATAACCCGCCATAATTCCTACCACAGAAATATCATTCAGTATTGCCGTCCTTGTAACAGCCCTTATAGCAGCATTCATTCCCGGAGAATCCCCTCCCGAAGTCAAAACTCCAATTCTTTTTATTTGTCTCATAAAATTATATAATAGCTTTCAAACTCATATCCAATCCCTTTACCGAATGGGTTAAGGCGCCCACAGAAATAAAATCCACGCTGGTCTGGGCATATTGCCTGATAGTATGTTCATTTATATTGCCCGACGCTTCGGTTTCGTATCTCTTGTTTACCATTTCAACCCCTTTGCGAACATTTTCTACCGTAAAATTGTCAAACATCATGCGATGAAAACCTCCCACAGAAAGCGCTTTTTCCACTTCGTCCAAAGAACGGGTTTCTATTTCAATCTTTATATCAAGATGATTGCTCTTTACATAGTCATTCGCTTTTTTTATGGCATTTTCAATTCCTCCCGCGTAATCAATGTGATTATCTTTTAGCATAATCATATCATACAGTCCCATACGATGATTATACCCACCTCCAATGCGAACAGCCATTTTCTCCAATAAACGAAAATTAGGCGTTGTCTTTCTTGTATCCAATAAACGAGCATTTGTTCCCTTAATCAGTTCGCAAAAGTATTTTGTTTTTGTTGCAATACCGCTCATTCGTTGCATAATGTTTAACACCAATCGTTCCGCGATTAAAATAGAACGAACGCTTCCTTCAACAACAAAAACAATATCGTTTATTTTAACCGTGTTTCCGTCAAGAATAAAAATAGTAGTCTTCAGCAATCTATCAATGTGTTTGAAAACCTGTAACGCAATGTCTACTCCTGCAATAACGCCGTCTTCCTTTATTCGTAATTCAGCTTTTCCACACGCCGTATCGGGGACAGCCAACAAAGACGCATGGTCGCCGCTACCAACGTCTTCTTTTATTGCCTCTCGAATAATTTCTTCAACAGACATAAATTATTTTTTTTCAATAGTTAACTTATAAATAAATTCATTATCCTGCTCCCTTTTGACGACATAATACACTTTAAATACGCCTCCTGACGAGGTATAAGTCCCAATAGAGAATTTCGTATTTTCCGAAGCAGAACCTCCTTGCTTGACGGTGAAATCTTTAGGAGGATTATTCTTGAAAAATTCGGATAATATAGAGACAGCTTGAATCCGACTAAAATAGCCGTCATTTCCCAGAACAGACATTTCAACCATGGGAGCAAGGTATTTAGAAAGCTGCTGGGCGTCTCCTGCCATAATATTTCTGTTTACTTCGGAACAAATATCTTTTGTTGCAGAAAAAAACATAGTAATTCCCATTATTGCAGAAAATAATATAATAAAATTTATTTTATTCTTACAAGGTAATCTATTTATTTTCACTGTTTTTTTGTTTAACGATTACCTTACAATCTAACACAATTTATGCCAAGCCCATATAGTACTCCGGAATCAACAAGAAAAAAAGCGTTTATACCCATATTTCTTTCCTGAGAAAAATGAACAGATTCTTTGATAGTCCCCCAATGTAATATCCTTTTAAAACTTCTTTCTCCAAAACAATCCGTTAAAAAATAGGAATATATGAAATAGAGATTTTCAATTTTCAACCCCCTAAAAAAACAAGAAAAACGTTACAAAACCCAAAGAAAAAAACAGTCCAAAACGCAACCTAATCTTTTTCATGAGATACTCAAAGTAGCTATTTCAGCCCGAAACGTCATGGTTTATTTTCTGCTTTTTCATTCCGTCTCAGGACTTTCTATTCTTTTTCGACGCAAAGCCGCTCCTTTTTCATAGCGACTCAAAAAAAGATTGAAGCAAATATAAAGAAACAACACCTCTCTTTCCCCTCGAAAGCAATCCGAAATATCAATACCGAAACCATGCAAAAAATACATGACTCTCCCCTGATGACAATCTCAAGAAACTTGATTTGAAGAACTTCAAAATTTCCGCTTTCGCCTCATTGCGAAGGTATAATCCGAAACATTGTGCCAATTAAACACGAATTACTTCACCCTTCGCAATGATAAACAAAACTACATTTTGGACAACCTCAAAAGAAACAATTCTCCTGCTCCACTAACAAAGTTTTCCCCTTAATGCCACCGAAAAGCACAACACCGGACAAAAGAAAAATCTATAATCCTAACAAATAGATACTAAAAATCTATCCTGTCAGGGTCTAAGTTTGACCCTCCGATATATGGTAAATTGTCAATGGTTTCCATGTCTGCAGAAGAAATAAAAAAGTCAAAGACGTCTACATTTTCCATTATCCGTCCCTTATTTACCGATTTGGGAAGAGGTAATACATTATGTTGCAAGCACCATCTAATACACAGTTGTGAAACCGATTTATTATATTTGGATGCTATCGCCTTTAATTCAGGACTGTCCAATATCTTACCGCCTCCTAAAGGTCCCCATGCTGAAACAACAACGTCGGTATTTTTACAAAACTCAACGGTAGGCAACTGCATAAATCCCGGATGAAATTCTATTTGATTTACATGCGGCATGATTTCAACAACCTGCATCAATGATTTTATCCGAAATCTTTTAAAATTACTGACGCCTATACTCCTAACTTTTTCTTCCCGATAGAGCGTTTCAAAAGCAGACCATGTGTTAATATTAATATCTCTCCAATTACTAAACTTTACAGCAGGCCAATGAATAAGATACAAGTCCAGATAGTCCAACTTCAATTTCTTCATAGAGGTATTGAATGCTTTCAATGCTTTATCGTATCCTCTGTCGGTATTCCAAAGTTTACTCGTGATGAATAGCTCTTCTCTTTTGATTCCGCTTTGCCTAATTGCTTCTCCAACACTTTCTTCATTCTCATAAACCGATGCAGTATCAATGTGGCGATAACCCATTTTAAGGGCTTCCAATATTGCATCTACCCCTGTTTTCCCATTGGGAACTTGCCATGTACCATATCCGATACATGGAACTTCTACTCCATTACTTAAAATAAATCTGTCATTTAATGATTCCATTTTTCTAATTATTTATAATTCATTTACTAAATAAACAAACTCAAAAGAGAATTGTTTACCTTTACTACTTTATGCTAAAAATATTTCTAAATTTTATTCACTCAAAAAACCGTCTTTACGGTAGCCTAAAAAACTGTTTATTAAAACACGAACAAGGTTCAGTCATTTTATCCTTACTTATTCAACATCCTCTTATCCAATGAATTTTACAAAAGGAAACCAACATCATTAGACAAAATGAGACGTCATTATATTTATACTGCCAATACTTAACGCGGGTCAAAGTGATTTATTACATATCTTCTATTTATATTATTATATAAATCACAAAAATTACTTCTCCGACCTTCAAAATTTCGTATCTGCTTGAAATATTAATACCTCAGGGATTATGAATATCCTATTTTTTATGTACCTTTGCAAAAAATATCCGCAAAATAAAAGAAAAATACGGATGAATTTTAATCGGAAAAAATAATGAATAGAAATAATTGAAACTAAAATTGAATAATGAGATGAATTATCGAATTTGTTTTATCATTAAAGAATAAGTAGCTATGTTCTTGTGGAATAAGTATCCGGGGTTGCGTTTTTTACTCCCTTTTGTTGTTGGAATTGGAATTGTTTTTTATACTCGCATTGTATTTCCTGTCAGTATACTATTAACTATTATGGCTCTGGCTTTGATTGTGTTAGTGGTATTGTACAGGTTTCCGCAATATCATATGGGTTGGATAGGTAGCATATTGGTTACTGTATTCATGTTATCATTTTTTGTATGTTATACGCAATGGTTCATCAACGAAGGAAAACCGCCCCCTTCATTGAAAGCGGGAAAAGAAACTGTGTTTATTGCTTCTGTTATTGAGAATCCAAGCATAAAAACAAACACAGTCAGCATCGTTGTTAGAATCAATCATTATCAATATCATGATACATTTCTTAGCGATAACAGTAAAGCGGTGTTGTATGTTGCACGAAATGAGCAATCGGAAAAAATCGCATACGGAGATAAATTATCGTTTTATTCCCGTCTCACCGAACCGCCACCGCCCACAAATCCAAAAGCATTTAACTATAAACGTTATCTGTCAATAAAAAACATCTATCTACAATCCTATATCCCCGCTAACGCATGGCAAAAAATCAGCGAGAAAAACGGATATTCTATTTTGCACTTTTCCATAAATATACGTAATCGGTTTTTAAAAATATTCCAAGAAGCAAACATGGATATGCAGGAATATGGTATTATTACTGCCATGTTGCTGGGATATGATGATGAATTAGACCCTGATTTGGAACAAAAATATAGCGCCACAGGAGTTAGTCATGTTTTGTGCGTATCGGGTTTGCATGTTGGGATTATTTATATGATTCTTTCTTTTTTTCTTCGCTTTCTTAATGGAACAAGGTGGCAGCGAATTACACGCCTTTTTATTCTTTTGACCGCGGTATGGTTGTATGCTTGTATTACGGGGTTAGCTCCTTCAATTATGAGGGCTTCTACCATGTTTTCTTTCATTTCTGTGGGAACGATTTTAAACAAACAGGCAAAAACCTACAACAGTTTGATTACATCCATGTTTTTTCTTTTGCTTTTTAATCCTCTGTTAATTTTTGAAGTTGGATTTCAGCTTTCTTATTTGGCGGTATTTGGCATCGTATGGATACAGCGACCTTTATATTCTCTATATAAGGCGCGAACAAGAGTAGGAAACTATGTATGGGAGATTGCCTCGGTGTCTCTTGCTGCACAATTATTTACAGCGCCTTTAGCGATTGCTTATTTTCATCAATTTCCCAATTATTTTTTAATTGCCAATATTATTATCATCATTTTATTACCCCTTACGTTAGGAGTTGGAATTGCTGTTTTGGCATTTTCGTTTTGGGGATTTGCTTATAAATGTCTCTCTTTGATACTGGTCTGCCTGATAAAAGTAATGAATTGGACAGTTAGCGCTGTTGAAGCGTTACCCTATTCGCTTACGGAAAATATTGACCTGTCCGGTCTACAGATTATTTTTATCTATCTGTTGATTGTTTTGTTTTTCTCAACATTTTTTTACAGAAACAAATTGTATCTTTTTCTATCATTTGCTTGTGCTATTTTTATATTGGGAATTGATATTCACAAACAAATACAAGTAAATGGACAAAAAGAAATTACCTTCTACAGCATAAAATCAGGATATGCCATTGATTGTATTGACGGACAATCCTCCGTCATGATTTGTGATAGCAATACCTCCATTGACCAATCTGCATACAGTTACAACATTAGAAACAATCATATTTATCACAGAATAAAAGACACGACAAAAATAACCGATTCGCATTTTATAAGTTTTCATGGCAAGACTATTTTAATCATCGACCA
>JAISDH010000307.1 GCA_031264975.1 Bacteroidales bacterium | reverse complement strand
TGAAACACTAACCCGAACAATGATTCTAACTTCCAAACACAAATCTATAGCCCGACTTTTTGAAGAAAATTTCTGGAATAATTCTTAGGGTGTCGCATTGTCGAAGTCAGGAAATAATTCTATCATTTGGATGAATTTCTCTACGAAGTGACGGAAAATTGTTTGAAGTGCGATTATTTTGTCTGAATCAGGATTCACAGAATTGGAGGATGAGCAGGATTAAATAAGGTGAAGGCAGGAAAGGGGGGAAGGAATAAATAATAAGTATTTCCTTGCACCTTGTTTCTCATGGCTTGCCTGCCTGCTGCTTGTTGCCTGTTGCCTGTTGCCATCTTCCTTTCGAACGTCAATCTCTATTTCTGAGCGTGGAGAGTGTTTGAATGAGATAATCGATATCTTCTTTTGTTGTTTGTATGCCAAAGGAGACGCGCAATGATTTTGATTTTATTCCTAAGGCAGATAGAACGTGGCTTTGCTGTTCCGAACCACTGCTGCAAGCGCTGGACGACGAAACGGCAATACCGGCAATGTCAAGTTGCATACGTATAGTATCTGTGTTTTTATCACGTATATAGAAGTTTAGTAGGTTATATAATCCGCCTTCTTCGCATCCGCCGACAAATACTATATCGTTGGAGATTCTCATTAATTGTTCAATGCAGTAAGACTTTATATTGGAGACACTTGTTTGTATTTCTTTCAGATTGTCCATGTTTTTTTGCAGGGCTTTTGCTGTTCCGTATATTCCGTAGATATTTTCCGTTCCTGCGCGCATGTTTCTTTCCTGACTCCCGCCGGATAACAGAGATTCTATTTTATGGGTATAGTAAAATAAACCTGTGGCTTTTGGACCGTAAAACTTATGAGCGGAAGCCACTGCAAAATCGACAGGCATTTCGGAGAGGGCTATATCGTATTTACCAATCGTTTGTACCATGTCGCAAAAAAACAAGGTATGGTATTTCTTGCACATTTCACCCACTTCTTGAACCGGCAATAGATTACCAATTTCATTATTTGCATGCATCAGGCAGAGTAAAGAAGACGGATATTGTTGTAGATTTTTATCCAAGTCCGATAAATCAATATCTCCTTTTTCATTATGTTGCGTATAAACAAGGGGGATGGAAAACAACATTGCCGATTCTTCAACTGCTTTGAGTGTTGCGATATGCTCAAGTTTGGAAGTAATAATCGCCGTTGGTTTATACGCCATGCAAATACTTTTAATGCCTAAATGGATAGCCTCTGTTGCTCCTGAAGTAAAGGCAAGATTTTTGGGAGAACAATACAATAAATCAGCAATCATTCTGCGTGATTGTTCGATGATGACATTGCTTTTTCGCCCGAAGTGATGCGTAGAGGAGGGGTTTCCATAAAGAGACGTCATCGCATAGTACATTGCGTCAATACATTCCTGACACAAAGGCGTTGAGGCGACATAGTCTAAATAAACGTCTCTTTTGGTCATACCTTTAAATGTCTATTACTTATCTTTGACTATCTGTGCCATTAAATCCCCTTCTGCGACAACTTTGTTGTTTACAAATGCTTTTCCAAACATGTGAACAATCCCACGACGAATAGGTTCCAATAAAACCATTTCATAAATTAGCGTATCTCCCGGAACTACTTTTTGTCTCCACCTGACGTCATTCATCTTTAGGAAATAAGTAGAATAATTCTCCGGGTCGGGTACTTGTCCCAATGCCAAAATCCCGCCCAATTGAGCCAATCCTTCCATGATTAATACTCCCGGCATGACAGGTTCATTGGGAAAATGACCCATAAAGAAAGGCTCGTTCATGGTTACATTCTTTATTCCCACAACTCGGGTTTCATTTATCTCCATAACTCTGTCAATTAGCAAAAACGGGGGGCGGTGAGGCAACAGTTTTTTTATGTCTTCGATTTTGTAGACAGGTTCTTTTGTCAGGTCAACTGAAATGCCTGTTTTATCTTTTTTTACTTGGTCAAGAATCAGTCTTGCGAATAGATTATTGGCAAGATGTCCCGGACATTTTGCTATTATTTGAGCTTGAACAGGTAGTCCAATAAGCGCAAGGTCTCCGATTAAGTCCAACAACTTGTGCCGCGCCGCTTCATTATTGTGATGGAGTTGTACGTTATTAAGAGTACCGTTTTCGTTGATTTTGACGTCCTGTACATTGAAAAATTCACATATTTCCTTTTTATCGGCTTCATCAATCAAATGTTCAACATAAACAACTGCATTTTTTACGTCTCCTCCTTTAATCAATCCGGCTTTTATAAGAGGTAATAATTCATGTAAAAAACAGAATGTGCGACTTGAAGCTATTTCTGTTACGAACTCGTCCATACTGTTAAGTTCTGCCTGCATAACGCCCAATATACTTGCTTTATAGTCTACATACACAGATAACTTATAGGTATCGGATGGAATCGCAATTATTTCTATATTATTCTCTTTATCTTCATAACGAATAACGTCTTTAAGCACATAAACCGGCTGTTTCTTTTCCTGTTTCAAAACGCCTGCTTCCAAAATCGCGTTTACAATCACACTTGAACTTCCATCTAAAATAGGCACTTCATCACTGTCTATCTGAATTAATACATTATTAATCCCGCAACCAACAAGCGCCGCCATAAGATGTTCTATTGTTTTCACCTCATGTCCTTTGTAATTACGAATGGAAGTTCCTCTTTTTGTTTCATGAACATTTGTGGCAATTGCTTCGATAATTGGCTTTTCTTCAATATCAATACGTTTAAATTTAATACCATGTCCTTCTGCTGCCGGTTCAAAAGTCAGGTTAACGTTTTTACCTCCGTGTAATCCTTTGCCGGAAAGTGTAAAAGATGTTTTAATAGTTTGTTGTATCATAAGATAATTTTTATATAAATCAATAAAGAATTTAATTACTTCAACTTCAGTCTTTGCCCAATCTGGAGAATGCTTTTCTGATTAATGTTGTTTAATAGACAAAGGTCGTTTATTTCAACTTTATATCTCTTGGCAATAGCGTATAATGTATCTCCTTTTTTTATGATGTAGGTATCTTGCAATGCTGGTTTCTTGGGCGTTTCCACGATTATTTCCTGTACAGGTTGGTTTTCCTGTTCCAATGAATGATTGGCAAGATTGGTTACATTGAGAGAATCAACATCTTCTATCTCCATAAAGTCTTGCATCAAGGGGGATTTATTGAAAAATTTCCCTTTGGAAATATATAGCGTATCGCTATTCAAAGAAAAGGTTTTAAAGTCAATGATTATTTGCGGGTCAAAATGTTCGTACAAGAATCGTGTTTCAAAGTGAAGATGTTCAGTTGTCGCCCTTCCCGTTCTACCGGCATGTCCAATTAACTCTCCTGCCTTGACAGGTTGATTTTCCGTTACATTAATCTTCGACAAATGAGCATATAATGTTTCTAATCCGTTGGGGTGTCGAATAACGACTGTTCCGCCATACGCATAATAATTTTTTTGTGCCATGCGTACAATCCCGTCCCATGCGGCAACAATACTGTCTCCCAAATTTTGCTTTATATCCATTCCTGTGTGCATTCTTCCGTTCCGTATGCCATAGAAAGAGCAAACGTATGTTTTGTTGACACAGGGAAATACAAAAATATCTTCTTCCCCTTCTCCTTTTTGTAAAGGAAGAACATAGTTTTGAGACGCACTCAATAAGTTTGTCCGTAATCGGGTATTTTCGCCTCCCCACGTATTTTGATACAGATATGAAGACGGGATAAGAATTGTATCCAATTCATCGCCTATTGTTTGTAACGATAACGCCTTCAATTCTTGTGAAACAAAAAATACCAAAATAAAATGTAACAATATTACAATCTTTTTCCTTATTTTCATTATCTCTAATGTTATATTTATTTACCTGCAAAGATAGGTCATTTTTCCCTTTGTTGGGAAATGAGTTGTATCTATTTATTAAACAGAAAATGTTCATAATTTTAAATAGAACAATACTCCCTAAAAACAACCAATAATGTCTATTACAACAGAATCAATGAAACGAAAATAAAATTCCATCTCTGCATACCCTGTAAATATCCATCTAATTTGATACGATTGATAGGGACGACCCTTGCGGTTACCCTTTGCTTTGTGGTCGCCCTTTGCGGTTGCCCTCTAAATCATCCAACCCGCAACAAAACCATCCCGCGTATAACCAAATAAAAGGAATTATTCAGGATTCTGTTTCTTCTTTTTTTCAAATGAACGAATTATCCGTGATATTGCCGAAATACCAATAGGAATATATGCTATTGCGGAATGTAAGGTATCTAAAGCAACGGATATAAAATTCCACCTGTCGTAAATTGCAGTCCAATCTTTTTCTATTTCTTTTTCTTTACGTTCTATTTTATATTGCAGTAACTGTTTTTCATACCGAAGTGCTTTGAGACTGGAAAGCGAACCATATCTTGATTTTGAATTATTCCTCTTCATTTTTTATTGCTTTTTTATGTTCACGGAACAAGATACGGCTTAGTATTTTGATTAAGGGATTGACGAATATCCGTTTTCTAAAGAGATAGAACACGAAAAATAAACCAACATATACTCCCCCTAAAATAAGAAATCCGGGTATCAACGAATGGAAGAACAGTTCAGTCCAATAGATAAAAGCCATTGAGAAGTAAACAAATGCCACCATTAGTAATAGAACGCCTATAAATAGAGCAAATAAGAAAGAGAGAATGATAGATAGTTTTTCAATCAAATGCAGACAGAATAAATCATAGTTCATTTTCATATATTCTTTTACATCTTTGATAAAAGAAGTATATATATCATTTTTCGATTCGGATGTACTCATAATAAATTTCTCTATGCTGCAATTACTTATTCTTCATTTTTAGCGTCATCTTCAAAATTGTTCAACTGTTCTTCCAGGTTTGCAATTTCTTCTTCCAAACCGGAAATACCATCAGAGGCTTTTTTCTTGAGATAAGTCAAAAGATACTCTATCTGTTCTCTGGTAAATTCGCTTCCTTCTTTAATCTTCTCGTTGATTTTTTGTATCGTTTTATTTTCCTTATCCCGTGCAAGAAGCAATGCAATAATGCCGCCCGCCAACGCGCCACAAAGAAAAGCATAAATATGAGACTGTTTCATAACTGATTTGCTATAATATTATTTTATAATTGACCACTCTTTAATAACAAATTGAGAAACAAATTCCTGATAGTACTCTTTCCATTCTTCATTTGACATCAACTCGTAGCGCCACCATTCTTTACTTCCTTCCCAACCTCCGCTTTCCCAGTGTTTTGTCAAAGTATAATGGTCGTCTTTGATCTGAATAACTTCTTCGTATTCATTAGCATGCGCCTCTATTTCCTTTCTGTTATTTAGCGATGACGGTATTGAATCTTTGATTATAGATTTCCGCCATTGTTCAATCAAAGACAATTTATGCTCTTTTGCATATTCCTTTGTAGAAAATACAGCAAAGACGTTATTCCCTTTTAAAACCCAAACAGTGTTATTTTTAGTTTCCATAAATAATTAGTATTTGTAGTAGGGTGCAAAGATACAACTTTTATTTTAAATGCACCACCGCAAGGGCGACCAGGGACGACCAGAGCGACCGCAAGGGTCGCCCCTACGTTGGACGCAACCTATTCGTCCATTAATCACTAATCGTTAATCATTATTTCCGTCCTTGCACCTTTTAAAGTTGTTTCAATGCGCAGATAACTTCTTCTGGAGTTACTTGTTGGTCAAACACTGCGCTTCCGATACCATTGAGTAAAGTGAAATTTAATTTATCGTCTATTTTCTTTTTATCTTTCTCCAGAGAGGAGAAAATAATAGGGTATTTGCTTTCTGGGATTGAAAATGAGGAGAAAAATTGATGTAATACGCTTGTGATTAATAAATAGTCATTCGCATGTATTAATCTCTTTTGCCAGGAAATATGTGATTCCGCAACCATTCCCAAAGCAATTGCTTCTCCATGAGACAGTGAATAATCTAAAGATAAGGCAAAAGTTTCCAGGGCATGACCAATTGTGTGTCCAAAGTTTAACTTTTTCCGTTCTCCTGTATCATAAGGGTCTGTGTTGCATATTGTGGTTTTAATATCAATAGATTTCTTTATTAGCTCCGGTTTTATAATCTGTGAGACTTCTTTAATACATATCAGTTCTTTCCAATATGTTTTATCGGCAATCAGTCCGTGTTTGAGCATTTCCGCAAATCCGGAGAGAATCTCTTTTTCCGGCA
>JAISDH010000254.1 GCA_031264975.1 Bacteroidales bacterium | reverse complement strand
CACTATTACAAAGAAATGAGTTTAGTTAAGGAATATCCGCACATTGAAAAAGCATTGCAGCGCTTAAACCTCGAAATTCCCATTTACATTGTAACAATTAATAAAACAGAATCCAACGACTTTGTTTTGTTTGATGGCAAGAATAATGATTTAATGCCTTACAGTGGACGGTATATCAACTTAGGAAATAAAACCTATTTGCTTTGCAACAACACCCGGTATGAAAACTGCGTTTTCAACAAATTAGACGGTTTCCCTTTTCCCGTTAAGATTAAAATCGAATGTCCTGCAAACTCAACACAGGACATTGACACGCAAACCATCAACAACCTCATAGACCAAGTATATCAATTCAGCCGCATTTATTGGAAGTCCGTTAAACAGCAAAACCTTCCAGTTACAATCAAATATCCCGAAATGATTGCCCAAATGATGCCTTACTTCAACAACACGAGTATTGATTACATCGACACGAAACACCTTTGGTTTTTGTAAACTCCCCATTTCCCATAAATCCGCAAGTGTATTTTCAGAGGATGCTAACAATCTGAAAAACATAAGAAAAAATATCGACATATCAGAATAATTTTGTAGTTTTGCAATATAAAATTTTATAAATTGGCAAGGTGCATACTCTAAACCTCATAGATATCTTTGCAGATGCGGTGGGCTTGTCCGAGGGTTTTATTCGGGCGGGTTATACGCCTTTGGCACACATTGAAATGAACGAGCACGTCGCGTCTTTTGACAAAAATTTGATAGATATAAATGTGAAATAAAACAATGGCAGTATCTACAACAACAAAAGGAACTAATTTTGAAAATGCCGTTTTTGAATTAGTAGAAAAATTGGTCAAAAAGGGAGATTTCTTTGTGCCAAATAAATGTAGCATTGTATATAAAAAGAAAAAATATTACAGTGATAAGAGAAAATCTGATATAATTTTTGACATAACAATTGAAACAAAGATTGCTAATGCTCCAAAATATTCCACGTTAACAATAATTGAATGTAAAAATCTCAATAGACCTATTTCCATAGATGATATAGAAGAATTTAGCAGTAAAATCAATCAAGTAGGTGAACACAATACCAAAGGAATAATTATTACTTCAAATACGTTCCAAAAAGCAGCTAAAAATTATGCGGAAAATACAGGTATTGCTCTAATAAGAATATTGAGTAATAAGAGTTTAGATTGGATTTCTTATAGAAAAGATAGCAGAATAAAGAAACCCAATAAGGAGGAAATTGAATACAAACTTACGGAAGCGTCTTATAATGCTCAACCATTTATTGGCTTGGTAAATGATACTGAAATATTAAATTTTGCAGATTTATTGCTTGAATATGGCATTATTGATGGATTTACTGATAGCGAAGAATTTATAGATATTCCTTTTATTACAAACGACCGAATTAATGAAATAGTACAAAGGCTTGAAAATAGAAATGTTTATAATGGTTTAAAACTTGACATTGATAATACTATTCAATTATTAGAAGACATTTATCAAATGAAGTTCTATATAGATGTAAATGATGATGAAGATTATTTGGGCAAAATTAGTTTTAACCCATTATATATTAAAATCTCCAATAAAGCAAGAGTTGATAAAAATAGGTGGCGATTTACGATAGCCCACGAAATTGGGCATTTGATTTTACATTCAAAGATATTGAAAGAACGAATCAATGAAAAATCGGATACAGAACAAACTTTATTCGAATATTACCAAACAAATGGTAATTCAAAAAGATTGGAAATGCAAGCCAATTTGTTTGCCAGCTATTTATTATTACCAAAACATAAATTACAATATTCTGCCTATCAGTTATTTAAACAATATAGAATTCATAGGAATCAACTCTATTTAGATTGGCAAAAAGTAAATCAGCAAGAAGTTTATGAAATACTGCGCAAATTAAGTGATTCTCACGAAGTTTCTGTAGAAGCAGTTAAAATAAGGCTCATTCAATTAGGCTTGTTAGTTGATAAAACAGATATGAGATTAAGTACTATATTAAGACAACTTAAATGGTAGTTTACACGCGACACAATCTGCACAAAACAATGCAGGTAAAGTGGCATTCCTCCCTTATTCACTTAGTCGGGAAAAACACGCTTGCAAGGGTATAACAAGCGGCTACCGCCGCCCTTGCAAGCACCGCCGCCACACTCCGCTGTTGCGCTCCAGCCCACTCCGCTACGCTTCGTTAGGTGCTCACAGCGGGCGTGGCGGCTTGTTTTTCCCGCCAAGCGTTCATTCGGTCGTCATTCGCGGCTATTCCTGCCCCCTTAAAACCCAATAAGGTATTCGCTACGCTCATTCAATATTCAAAAAGGGGGCAGCCGCCGCTAAGTGTTTGTGCTCGCCTGCGGGTCGCTCGGGCTAATCGGGCTGTCACGTTTTTTGCAATGTTCCGTTCCGTTTTTTTGCCCGCCCTTTTAGCGGTTGTGGTCGTGTTTCATTCCGCTACGCTACATTCACACCACCACTCATTTTTTTTACCCACGCAAGAGCCGCCCCGCCTCAATCATTCCATTCCACAAGCTCCATTTCATTCTTTCGGTGGGGCGGCACTTGCCCTGCCCGCAAAAAACTCCACTGCACGGCAAAAAACGCGCCAGCCCTGCGTGTTCCACGTAGGCAGCCGCAGCCCTCGTTCCGCTTCGCTACACTGCGG
>JAISDH010000152.1 GCA_031264975.1 Bacteroidales bacterium | reverse complement strand
TGGAAAACGCGGTCAAGCACAGTTCGGACAGTGAAAACGGTTCGTATGTGCATGTCGGATTTAAGGTGGAGGACGGCCAACTGTCATTCGCCTGTATAAACTCAAAACCCGTGAATCCTACAAAAAAGAATGAAGGAGGGCTGGGACTAAACAATATCAAACGCCGCCTTGACCTGCTGTTCGGCGAAAACCATTCGCTGGAATTGCAGGACGCGGAAACATGTTATACCGTTAAATTACAGATAAAATATGAAATGTATTATAGTTGATGACGAACCGATTGCCCGTAAAGGCGTCAAAAAATTAGTGGAAGAGATTCCCGCGCTTGAACTGCTGGGCTGTCTCAACAGTGCAAAATCGGCAGTCGTTTTCATGAACGAAAATCCGGTCGATTTGGTATTTCGGGTTATACAGTTGCCCGGCGTCAACGGACGGGAAGTTGCCAAAAGCATCCCGAAAACAACGCTGGTCATATTCATCACTGCCTTCACCGAATACGCCTTGGACAGCTACGAAGTAGATGCAGTCGGTTATCTGGTCAAGCCGATAGAACCCGCCAAATTCAGAAAAGCGGTGGAAAAGGCAATCGCCTACCATTCACTACTACTGGACGAGGAGAAAAAGGCGGTGGAAAACATCGGGGATGAATATATCTTTGTCAAATCCGACCGCCGCTATTTCAAAGTGAACCTGAAAGATATTCTTTTCGTCGAAGGATTGAAAGACTACGTCATCATTCAATTGGAAGACAAACGGATTATCACCCGGATGAGTTTGAAGAACATGCAGGATTTACTTCCTCAAAGCGCCTTCTTCCGTATCAACCGTTCGTATATTATCAACAGGGAACAGATTGATTCGTTCGATAACAACGACGTGTTTATCAAATCGTACGAAATAGCTATCGGCAATTCTTTCCGGAATTCGTTTTTTGAGGAGTTGATGGGGAAAAGGTAGTATTTAATCAAGGAAATATGCTATCCAAATGCGTAAATAACTCAGCAAGGCTATTATTCCTTTGCCTGACGTTAATATATAAATTTGCATAATCTAAGGCATCTACTGTACGATGAACTTTGTGTTTACTCTTGGTATATCTGTAAATAAGCTGTAATTTTTCTGTTGGATGGGCTATAATTTCTGTTGAATCCTTGCTTACATCAATACCTGCAATTTCGTTGACCTTTGCCAATGTCAATCTCGTGTCGATTTTCGAGTAGTGATTTTCTTCCGCCAAAAACCACGCTTCCACTTCATTCACGGCAAGAACGATGTGTGTCGGAACGCCTGCAGGTATTCCGAAATTTAAATATTTTCTCAAAGATGCTATCTTGTTATTATTCGGATATACATCACGAAGCCCGATAATCAGAGAAAAACCCTGTTGATTCATAGATTGTGAATTTTCGATAATATCGTCTTTCACTTTTGAATCACTTCCACAGTCATAGATTTCAAAGTAATAATCTGTCTGTTGAGTAGCGGATTGCGTTTTAAGCATAATCAGATTTCTTGCATGCCTGGCTCCACCTCTAAGTTGCCAGGTACTTACTGTAGCCTTATTGGGACTGATTATCTGTTCAATTAACTTTTGAGCAAATATTTGCTCGGTTTGTCCTTCAACAAATATGGCAATTTTATTCATTCGACCATAGCAGTTTTAGATTCCAGTTCCTGAGAAATAAAATCGGTAGATAAGAAAGAAAAATTGGACAAGCCCGTAAATTCAAATTCATCAAAAATATCCTTTGAATTACCATAGTTATAAATAACACATTCGCCTCCCTTGCGTTTGATTACCTGCCAGTATTTAAGAGGAACGTAGTTCATGACAAACCTGTCGTTTGTGGACATTACAAACTGTATCTCACTGTCTTCGGCAGCATCAACAATTACTTTAATAATACCCGAAGACCGTTCAAAATCAAGTCCTTCTCCAATATCGTCAACAAGAACGGTAGTTGAACTTTTTTTTCGGAGATTATACCTTATCTGTATGAGTAATGATAAAGCGCGGAACATTCCCTGAGACATTTCCGGTTGAAAAATCCTTGACGTTCGACCTTTTTCAATGACATAAATCATCTGGAGCGGCAATCCGGTTGGCATAAGTCCTACATTAGGATTTGGGGCAACATTAATATCTTTTAGATTATATCCTATTTTACCCATCAATTCTATAATATTATTTCGAAAACCCTCGCCAAAATCTTTTGCACCTTTGCGAAATAAAGCGGCAACACCATTTGTGTCACGCGGATTCACCTGTAACTGATTAATGTCATTAACAGCAAACCCGCTGTCCTTCCCAAGTGGCGTTCCGAAAGCGTATAAACGGACGCCATTAGCCCATTCAAAAAGTTTTTCCAAATACGGGTGTTGAATAGCATCCTTTTTAGAAAACACAATCAATTGATTTTCTGAAATCTTAAATTTAATCATTTGACCGTTTCCTACGGCTTCTGCAAACAATTCTCCGGTACCATCCGCATTTCTTTCAACTTTAACATCACCATTGAAAATCAATTTTTCGGATAAAACTTTATGTTGTTTTATTTTCAAAAGATATTGGTAAATATCATTGTTATCGGAAAACTCGACTGTGTAATTACCGGAACTTAGAAGTTGTGGCTGCAATCCGGCAAGCATATTTGCCAGCCATGATATTACAGTGATAGTACGGGTTTTTCCTGTTGCGTTTTGACCAACCAGCAAGTTAACTTTTTCAAGAGTTACTTCCTTAAATTTCCAAACGTTGTCTTCTTCTTCAAATTCGCTATATTCAATTTTCTTCAGTAT
>JAISDH010000132.1 GCA_031264975.1 Bacteroidales bacterium | reverse complement strand
TCCATTACAGGGAAATGATTAATTTCTAATATTTTTTTCCCAAGACATTTCTGATACGGTTTATCCACAGAAAATAAATAAACGCTGTCATTACCAATATCTACAAACACTTGGAATGGGTACAAAGCATTTCTATCAAAATCAGGAAGAACGAACGAGTGTCCATCATTTAAACGCGCCATAATCGTTTGAAGATAGATTTTCAGGTCTTCTATATTTGTGCAATTGCTCGTCCATACATACCCTTCTTTTTCTATAGCATTCAAATCAACAATATTTTGATTATCAAAAGCGAATATAGGATGAGTAGTTTTCAACATATCCACAAAAAGGATAAAATCTTTTTGATAGATATTACTCGATAAATAGACCTCCGAAGATTCTAATTCTGAATTAGTATATTCAGTATATAAAATTTGCGCATGAACCACTGTACAAACTCCTAACAAATAGATTATGAAAAAAAGTATAGCTGATTTTTTATTATTCATGACATTTTTCTTGATATGATTTTAATACAAAATGAATTTCAATAAAATCTTCTAACATAGCGTATACAAAAATACAAACATTTTTTTCTCTTCGTAAATCTGAATGTCCTCCGTTACAAGATGAAAATAATTGGCGTCCCAAATATTCTTTATCATAGAAACAATTTTCATTTCTTTTCATTGTCTTTTTCTTTTTATTAGATATTTATTCTGCATTCCTATATAAAAGGCGCTGTACATTGTATGTTTTGTATATTTCTATCATTTTTATGTATAGGAGAAAAAAGTTATCAAAAGCGCCAAACAATGTATTATTTTTCAACAAATACATCATAAATTCCAAACAAAAAACAAACGCAAAAATACCTCGCTTACCTGTGTATAAATAATTATAATAATGATTTTTAGCATCTTGTCCATTTATCCAATACATGTGATTAATACTTTAAACGTTCAACATTTTTCCTATAAAAATTATGAGGCAAAGGTATACATTTATTTTTAGATAGGAAACAGTTTTTATGTTTTTTTATTTTCTTTTGCGATTAAGAAACAAGATATAAGGAGGGAAATAGTGATTAATGATTATTGCTTCATTACTGCTTGTATAGAAGTAAAGGCGTTTCTACTTCCTTATTTATTTGTAATAATTTTTTCTCTTATTCAACAATCGTAGAAAAATACGTAGAAAAATATTTTGTATCTTTGCAGCGCCTTTATTCCGTTGGGCGTTATCAACGGACAGGAGCGTGCCGAAAGGTTCGCGCCACATGTTGAGCCGAAGAAATCCGGCTTTCCCATTTTTATTGCTTATATATTTTGCTCTTATCATTTGAAAAATAATAATATAATACACCTGTTATTGTTATTGACAAGGATTATTTGGAGAACAATACCCTGTTTTCTTTTCAAGCTATTAACATTCGCTTTTAAATTGTTAATAGAAATATGATAATGAAACAAACTCATTTGAAAAATAATTGTACATTTGCATTCTTGTAATGAGAATGATGTTAGTTGAGTTAATGAATTTAAAATATTGACGTTATGAGGAAACAGTATGTTGCTATTTTTATTGTAGTCTATCTTTTTTGTAACAATATGTTGCTTGCGCAAGTAAATCGTCCCCGTAGAGTGGAGATAGGTATTATTGCGGGACCGACTATTGATTGGTGTGTAACGAATACGCCTAATTATAAAACAACAGGCGTTAAAGCGGGTGGAGTTTATGGTCTTAATATAGACCTTTCTTTGGTGCAGACGGCTTCCAATTATTATTTTTCAACAGGAATAAATGCAAGACATATTCGTTATGGTCTGGAATATGTTGATGACTATAAGTTTTTCAATAATAATACGAATAAAATGGATATCATGTCTTCTGTTGCGATTAATTCTGTTTTTAATGCAATATATGTAACTCTCCCTACAGCGATTAAATTAAAAACCAATCCTTTTGGGGGAGGAAAGTTTGTTGTCTTTGGAATTATGGGACTGGAACATGGGGTTGCAGTTTCAGCCAAATCCAATGATAAAGTAACGAAGCAGGACGGAACAGTGGATAAATTTGAAAAAATCAATCACTACAAGAATATAGCTATATTAAAAGAATCTTTATATATTGTATTAGGGGGAGAATATATTATTCAAAATAATACAAAAGCTACATTCGGAATAGGATATGACCTTGGGTTTAATAATATGTTTAGGAAAAAATATAAAAATACGTTAAGTGAACAAAAGGTGCATGCACAGGCACACCGTATAGAGTTTCAATTTGGAATTATATTTTAATGAGGGAAAATGGCCATGTAGTTCAGTTGAATAGAACGTCAGATTCCGGTTCTGAAAGTCGGGGGTTTGAGTCCCTCCATGGTCACAAAAGAATTAATAATTTTGTTGAATAAAAACAAAAGCGTTTTATGTTGGGAAGAGGTTTTTTATTTTGAGATAATTTTGCAATAGAAAATGATTAAAGCAATATCGTTGAGACAGTCGGATTTTATGATGAAGATAGATACTTCATGGTCGTTATTTTTGGATAGAGATGGCGTTATTAACGAACGGATTATAGGTGGATATATACAAGAGGTATCATCGTTTCGTTTTTTGGATAATGTTCCGGAAGCAATTGCCATTCTTAGAAAAATATTTGGACATATTTTTATTGTTACAAATCAACAAGGGATTGGAAAAGGAATGATGACTGTTGACGATTTGTATCATATTCATGATTATATGGAGTTTCAGCTTTCTGTAAAATTCGACAAGATATATTACAGCCCTTTTCTTGCGGAAGAAAATAATATGATGAGAAAACCAAATCCGGGTATGGCAATTCAAGCAAAAAAAGATTTTCCGAAAATTGACTTCTCAAAATCAGTCATGGTAGGCGATTCAATAAGCGATATTTTATTCGGGAAAAGTGTAGAAATGAAAACCGTTTATATTTCTTCGGAAAAGAAAAACGTCGAAGCCGATTTAATCTGTCCGTCATTATATGATTTTGCGAAGGTAATTTTGGTTGAACAAAAATATTTTCCTGATAGTAAGACTGATATGAAATGTTGAAATTATTTAATCAAAATTTGATTATTATTACTAAAAAAAATGTACCTTTGCTGAACTGGATTTTATATAAAAAAATACTGTCAATATGCAGGAACTAAAACTATTAAGCTTTGAGGTTGAGAATAAAGTATTGCATTTGGCAGAAAAATATAGACAACTGAAAGAGGAACATAAAACTTTAAAGAAGAAAAACAAAGAACTCAAAGAGATAATAACGAAGTTAGAGGAAAAAATAAAAATACAATCTGAACAACTTGTTAAATACAAGTTGGGAGAAAAAATAAATGAAGAAAATAAATATACAGACGTTAAATTGAAGATCAATGAATTGGTGCGGGAAATAGACCTCTGTATGAAATTGTTAAATGAATAAATAAAAAAAATAACATGGCTGAAGAAAGAAAATCCATTACACTGTATGTGGCACAGCAGCCATTCAAATTATCTATTTTGGCAAGTCAGGAAGAAATGTATCATAAAGCTGAAAAAAGAATACAGGAATATACACGTAACTTGGCTGAAAAAAATAATATAACAGACAGGTTCGTACAATTAGGATATGCTGTAATAAATTTTGCTTTGAATGAAATATATCTGACAGAAAAACAAAAATTTGTAGATGCAGATTTGAAAAATAATTTACGAAAAATAAAAGAAGTCATTAATTTGGTGTTAGATGAACCAAATCAATAGACAAACGTTCTTTAGTATAGATTTATCCCGCACAAGACCAATATCGTTTGTTAAACTCAACAGTAACAAACTAGAGTAGCCGTCTCGTGATTGAAAAAGGAGGTCGGATTCTGAAAAGACAGGCATTTTGCCCACCGAAACCTTGCTCAGTTGCGGCGTCTATAAACCTACGTAAATAAGGAGTTTAAGTAGACCTATTATTGGCTTGGCGGGATTTTTTTTATCTTTTTGAAAAATGATAATTAAGTGAGTAGTAACAACAATGAACAATATAAATATATTAATAGCATTAATAGCAATAACAGTAGGGATAGGCGTCGGTATTTTAATTGCCTATACAATTATAAGGAAAGTAATAAGTAAGAAAAGTGAACGTCTTCTTAAAGAAGCAAATGAAGAAGCAGAATTAATCAAGAAAGAGCGGATTCTACAGGCGAAAGAGAAATTTCTACAATTAAAAAGCGAACACGAAAAGACGGTTGTAGAAAAAAATAAGGCAATATCCATTACGGAAAATCGATTAAAACAGAAAGAAATTTCTCATTCGCAAAAACAGGAAGCCTTACAACGAAAACAAAATGAAGTCAATCAATTGCAACAATCGCTAACGGCACAGTTGGGAACCGTTAAGAAGAAGCAAGTAGAACTTGATAAATCTTATAAACAAATACAAGCTCAACTTGAAAACATTTCATCTCTTTCAGTGGAAGAAGCCAAAAAGGAATTAATGGAGTCTTTAAAAGAAAAAGCACAGTCAGATGCTGTTTTGTTGATAAAAGATATTGTAGATGAAGCCAAACTGTCGGCTAATTTGGAAGCTAAAAAGATAGTAATAAAAACAATTCAGCGTACGGCTGTTGAATATACGCATGAAAATTCGGTTTCTGTTTTTAATATTGATAACGAAGAAGTCAAAGGAAGAATTATTGGCAGAGAAGGCAGAAATATTCGTACTCTGGAATCCATGACGGGAGTAGATATTATTATTGACGATTCTCCCGATGCTATTCTTCTGTCAAGTTTTGACCCCGTAAGACGGGAAATAGCACGCCTATCTCTCAGTAAACTTGTAACGGACGGACGCATTCATCCTGCAAGAATAGAAGAAATAGTAGCAAAAACAAAACGTCAGATAGAGCAGGAAATAAATGAAGTGGGAAAACGAACAACTATTGATTTGGGGATACATGGCATGCACCATGAATTAGTCAGGTTGGTTGGAAAGATGAAATATCGTTCGTCGTATGGACAGAATTTATTACAACATTCCAAAGAAGTTGCAATGCTCTCAGCAACAATGGCAGCAGAGTTAGGGTTGAATGCAAAATTGGCAAAACGAGCAGGTTTATTGCATGACATCGGAAAAGTTCCCGATAATGAACCCGACCTCCCACATGCCGAACTTGGCGCTTCTTTGGCAGAAAAATACAAGGAAAAACCGGAAATCATAAATGCCATTGCAGCTCATCATGATGAAACAGAAATGCTTTATCTGATTACTCCGATTGTACAGGCTTGCGATGCTATTTCCGGCGCACGTCCCGGCGCACGTCGCGAAGTGGTAGAGGCATATACTAAACGACTGAAAGATTTGGAAGAATTGGCGCTTGCTTATCCCGGCGTGGTAAAAACATACGCCATTCAAGCAGGTCGCGAACTGAGAGTTATTGTCGGCGCTGAAAAATTAAACGATGAACAGGTTAATCAACTTTCGTTTAATCTGTCAAAGAAAATACAAAATGAAATGACTTATCCCGGACAAATCAAAATTACAGTTATTCGGGAAACACGAGCAGTTAACTATGCTAAATAATCAGGGTAAAGTATAGGACGCAGAGTATAAGGGTAAGGAAAACAGGCAAGCCACGAGGCGGGAAATGGGGACACGAGCAAAACCCTGTGTTTAGGCGTAAATCATAGCGAGTCTGAAGAAAAATTTTGTACCTACGATTCCTTTAAGAGAAGCTCTGTTTGTTTTTAAAGCTACAAAGGGATTTGTATTTTTCTATCGACTACAGGGTTTTGCTGCTGTCCCAGTATCCCCTGGCTCGGCGTAGTCTCTGACTACGTCGGATTCAAATGCAAAGCTCCCGCTTTGAATGTAAAGAGGGAACACTTGCTTTAACTTGGACACAGCGAAAGACACTACATCCAACGGAGGAAAACATGATTACTGTCCACCTCTTTATTTTTAATTTCACAAAATCTTATTTCCCTATGATTCTTTTTTATTGTACCTTTTTGAAATTAAATACATACCTGTCGTTAGCCGTATTTTCTTCATCATAAATGGCAGTTAATTGAATGACGCCTAAGGCTTTGTTATTGTCTCCAATAAGAATAATGTCTCCATTGGTCAAATTTTTAATGGATGTATATTTGGCGGCATTCTCAAATGCACTCATTACGCCAAACTTTGTGGCTGTCGCAAAATTAAAATCATTAAACCGGGCAAATAATATCCCTGTTTTACTTCTCCATTCCCGCGATAATACGGTATGTTCAACAAGGGTATCGTAATAGTCATAAATATCTATCTGTGAAGAATTTGTCGTTTCACAATAGAGTGTCTGCACATTGTTAATATTAAATCCGTTTTTATTGTTCGAGTTTGCAGCATACATAATAATTCCGTCAAAAGATGGCAATACAACATTGTTGTCTATTATGCGGAGCATTGCAGACATGGAAGAGGAAGAGGTATTATCGGATGAAAACGCCTCGAATGTCAATCGCACTGTTGTATTATAATCAGGAACAGTATATAGATAATCATAATCAAATTTTTCGGCATTAATCAATGTATCAAAAACCAGCATTCGACCATTTTGTACATCAGAACTTGTTACTGTTATGTTTCTTATCACATCTTCATTGGCGAATGAATGTATTCGGAACGCAACTTTATCTCCTGATTTAAGATTGGAAAGAGAATCTGCCGACGAAATAATGATTACTACTTTAGAGGCGTCATCGCGTTTACACGCGCAAAAAATCAACATCATTACTATGGTATAAAAGAATATTCGCTTCATTTTCTTTGTATTAGTAAAACATGTTTCAATTTCTTTTTATAATCAAGAAATTGAAACATGTTCGTTATATTCACAAATGACTATTTTAGTTTAAAAGCCTTAACAACAGCCGTTCTCGTTTGTTGTTTTCCGAAAAACAGGCGACGAACCTGTTTTTGAGTATAAACAGGAACATAGAAATCGGCGTTGGGATATTCTTCTATTACCTTGTAGGCTGCTTTTTGTAAATCTCTGGGTAAGGAAATGCTGTTCCTCCCAGCCAAATCCACTTTCTTTACTTCCCTAAAATCATATTTGACATTATTTACCGAATCTATTGTTTTGAATATACCAAAGTAAGTTCTTGACGTTAGCGATATTGTTGTCTGTCCAAGTAATTCTATGTTTTCCATATCCATGTTTAAGCGGACATGATCGGGACTTAAAGACGTCGTATTTACTTTATTATAATGGTATAGCCCATTGCAGGAACTCAAAAACAGCAAGGCTACCAATGATAATAATTTTACTATATTCTTTTTCATTATTCATCTATTTATTGTTATGAAAATAGTAAGAGATAGTAAGTCTTACATCATTTCCTACATTTCCTTTGCTGCTTTTTAGTTTAGAATAGACGCCTGTATTTTCATCGCCGTCGGTTGTATAAAAAGTTTGGGTAACGCCATCAATTGTTCCCACTTCATGCTTGTACTTTTGACCAAACTCGCCTAACCCGGATATTCCGTACTCTAATCCAATCGCAAGAGGTAAATCTGCCACAAAACATTGCAATCCGATAAATGCTTCTCCTCCCATGACAAACGATGTTCGTTTAACCTTATTTATCAAGGTAATTTCACTGGATGACGCCCAATTTATAATATCAATGTCATATCCTAAAATGATAGATGCACCAAGATAAACGTCTACAATGTTCTTGGAAGAAAAATGATAGGCGACGCCTGGGGTAATTCTGTTGTAACTTTCCTTACTTTTGGTATCATAAGTAGGCGTTGGTCCGGCAGGTGCAAATACAGTACCTTTTGTTTTGGTAGAAATAGAGTAAAATTGCATACCAAGACGAAATTCCAATTGAGAAGAACGGTAGTATTTGAAATTAACTATCGGAAAGCCTCTCCACGATATATTCTTGTCTACGAGATTTAAAATATCGTTAAGACTTGGTCCCACATATATACCAAAAGTACCTGCTCCCGGTCGGTTTCCTGTACGGATGACCGTAGAATTAGTAGCCCCCTCTGAAATTTGAGCAAAACCTCCCATGCTCAAACAAATACACGAAATAATAATACAAAATGTTTTTCTCATGTTTACATTTGTTTTACGTCCATTCCTTTCACAGACATTAAATTGTTTTTCCTATTCATTTGGCTTTTCGGACTCGCCCCGTTTG
>JAISDH010000127.1 GCA_031264975.1 Bacteroidales bacterium | reverse complement strand
CGTTGCTTTAGAAAGAATGCTTTCCTACAGGAGAACCTTTATTATAATAATGCGAAAGACTATTTTATCTGCCCGATGGGGCAACAGATGAAAAGAATTTATAGCGCTCACCGTAAAATCAAAGTGGTTTTGTCTCTCAGATAAGTGTTTACCAAGCTCGGCGCGGTGAGGGCTGCCCACTCAGATGTTTATGCCACCAATCTGAGCATGACAGACAGATACAGGTGAATCATAAGTTACGCGAATATAAACGCAAAGCTCGAGAGAGGCTGACTTCGGAAGAGGGTTTACGAAAGCGAAAACGACGTCCTATAGAACCCGAAGCGGTTTTTGGGCAAATCAAATACAATAAAGCATACAATCGGTTCCGACATCAATCCAAAGAGAATGTGGCGATGGATTTTGCTGTCTTTGCTATAGCCTTTAACCTGCTCAAACTGTATCGTAAGCAGAAAAAGGTTGCTTTTGATCAAAAAAGAACAGTGGAAAATACTAAAACAAGACTTTATAGAGTCGGTCAATACTACGAAACCACAAAAACTCAGATTGTAAAAGTCACAAATCTAAATCAACAAAAAATAGCTGCATAATAATCAAAAAAAAGAGCGCCCTTGTGGGACACCCTCTTGCTGACGGCGGGCATTGCGAGCGCTAAACTGCCAGCCGATGCCAAAGGTGGCGCGGACGACAGGCGGTGATGATACCGCTTCACTGCCCGCTGGCGGCAGAATGCGAGTTGGACGTTTGTGCTTTTTCTATCATTTCATTTAGGCACATTACTCAATATTCGCCAATCTCTTTTGTGAAAATATTCTCTTTTGTAACACACTTGTCGTATAAAAAGAAAGTAATACTAATCAATAGCAGAGCCAAAAATCCTGCAAGCCCTGTTACTCCATTTGTAAGGTCGTTACCACCTGCAAGGCACAAAGAAATTCCTGCAACGGCGTTCACCGTTCCGTGAAAAATGGCTGCTGTTATGACCGATTTAGATTTTATTACAATGTAAGTCATTACGGGTGAAAGTAGAATACACCAGACAGTCATCATTCCTACGCCTATTATGGGGTGTTGCGGATAATTGTGTCCAATAAGAATGAGTGGGAAATGCCACAAGCCCCACACGAATCCTGTAATCAATGAGACAAATAAAAATTTCTTTTCTCTTAATGCTTTAAGCAAATAACCACGCCAACCGAGTTCTTCGCCAAAAGCAAAAAGGGCATTTATTGTATAACCTGCAATGATACCTAATACTAATAGTGTCAGCAAAAAAACGGCTGGTGGAATTTTTGACAATTGTTCGATGCCATGAGCTGCCTGCTCTGCGGGTAGAGTCGAAAGCAGTCCTTCGTAATTAGCCGAAAAAGATACATTCGGGAATAATAGATTTATTCCCAAAGTCATAAATGCTAAAAGAATAGGAACAATTCCTGCCACAAGAAACCAACGGTTAAACCGAAAAGAAATATTGAGATTTTTAAATGGTTTTTCCTTATGGACTTTTTGGAGGATTATTGCACAAATGGCTGGTAACAGCATATAAACCGCACCTAAAACGACGAACATCAGTCCGCTTTCTTTGCGTAGGCCAAGCCCAATTGCGACTCCTGCGATAGCCCAACTCAAAAGGCAGGTTAAAACGATAAATTGAATTGCTTTTTTCATTTTTTCTAAATTTTATATTCTTATTTAATTCTAAATTTTCTACTTTGCTTCATATTGCACTGTTGCGGCAATACAATTGTCTTTTTCATTTTATCTTGTTTTTTAATTAGCAAATGACTGATTTGAGTAATAGAGTCGCAATTTCGGATACTAACACTGCTAACATAAACAATACGACGCATTTAAGACCTTTTAGGTTAGTGGATACCCTGAATGCGTTGTATAGCAAGGCTATTTCCCATACCAGCACAACTATTGCCGTTATTGCAAATGCGGATAGCAGGGCATAGCCGGAGAAATCAAGTTCATGATTGATGATTTTACTAACATCAATGGATGCCATCTCTTTCCCAAATACCAATGAAAGCAAGGCTATTAGTAAAAGAGGATATTTCGCCAACGTGACGGTTCCCATTATATCTTGAAATCGGGTATGTTTGGTGAATAGTAATGCTGTTGAATACATTATGCCAACAGTTACGCCTAACCCAAGCGCTTGCAAGGAAAACGCCATGCCCCATGGTATATCGGGAACGGATTTTATTTCGAGTGCATAAAAAACAATGTTACCGAAATAGCCTGTAATAGTAGCTATGGCTAATAGTACAACGCCTATACCGAAGGCTTTCCAACCAGCCACATATTCAAAAGGATTATAAATCCATCTCCATTTATTGTTGTTGTTCATGCTTCTCTATTTTTTCAATAATTTCATCCAAGAGATTTCTCACAGTAGGATAACTCAAACCTAATTGCTTAGCCATATCTTTCAGGCTTCCGCTACATTTTACAAATTTCAGGATAAACACTTGGTCATCCTGCGGCAAACGGGCTAAAAGCGGCAAGTCGTAAAGACCGGTAACTTCCGTACCACATTGTTCGCATCTCAGGCTTTTTACTTTCAGTTGTGATTGGCAACTGGGACATTGACATGGTAACATTATTCTTTGCTTTTAATTTTAGACTATATTATTCCACAAATACATATTCCGGAGCATGCCCACCCACTTTTGATTGCTAATTTTACAGTATCAAACTGAAAGTTGGCCATTCAAAAACACCACTTTTCCTATCCGTTCACCCCAAAAAAGCAGAAAAACGAGGTTTTGGATCTAGTAGATGGTTTTCTATACCAGAAAATAATTTTGACAATGTTATTCTGTTATATGAATCATTATGTTCTTTTATACGTCCAAAAAGTGATTATGAAGATCATCCGCTTTT
>JAISDH010000095.1 GCA_031264975.1 Bacteroidales bacterium | reverse complement strand
CGAAATGGAACTCCGCGATACGGAAGTCGAATTAATGGTACAGTCGAACGGTACAATCGTAAAAGAAAAAATAGATTATTGACATTTAAATAAATAAACGATGAAAAAAATAAAATTCTGCATCACGTTTTTTGCTGTCGCAACCTTGTTTGTTGCATGTGAAAAGGAGCAATTTATTCAGGAAAACAAACTTCCTGCCGTCAGCAAAACGTTCATTGAAACGCATTTTCCGAATGAGGAAATAACAACCATTATCAAGGAAAGGGACGGTTTGAGCATAGATTATACGGTTTATCTGGCAAACGGGTTTGACATTGATTTTACCAAATCCGGCGATTGGGACAATGTAGACGGACATTTTCTGTCTGTTCCCGAAAGCATTCTTGATTTGCTGCCGAAACCTATTTTACAGCATCTTACAACCCATTTTCAAGACTTTTCGATAATCGAAATAAACAAAAAACGCAACGGATACGAAATCAGTCTTTCCAACGATATGGACTTGACATTCGATTTAAACGGCAAGTTTACAGGTATTGATGATTGATAACGAAAGTATCCGACAATGATGTAAGACAGGATAAAAAAAGAAACAAACAAATTTTATTGAATAGAAATGACAGACGTAAAAACATATCGCTCATTCCTTAAAACAGCTTGCCCGACAGGGCTACCAAGCTGTTCAGATAATTCTCTGAGTTGTTCAGAGAGTTTTTTGCGTCATTCTGAGAATTTTTTGTCTCATTCAGAGAATTTTCTGCGTCATTTAGAAAGTTTTCTATCTCATTCAAAGAATTTTCTGTGTCATTTAGAGCGTTTTCTGTGTCATTCTGAAAGTTTAGCAAGCTGCTCGCAGAGGTTAACGCACCACTCGGAGAGGTTAACGCAACGCTCAGAAAGGTTAACGCGTCGCTCAGTAAGGTTAACGCGTCGCTCAGTAAGGTTAACGCGTCGCTCGCAGAGGTTAACGCGTCGCTCAGTAAGTTTACTGAGCCATTCAGTAACATTACTCCGTCGCTCAGTAAGTTTACTGAGCCATTCAGTAATATTACTCCGTCGTTCAGAAAGTCTACTGAGCCATTCAGTAATATTACTTCGTCGTTCAGAAAGTTTACTGCGCCATTCAGTAACATTACTCCGTCGCTCAGTAACATTACTGAACTATTCAATAACATTATCAAAGGATTCATTAACCTCTTCAAGAGGTCTGAATATAATTCATATATTTTTTAATTTTAATTTTAATAGCCTATGGGAAATTTTTACGGGGATTATATCCCCAAAAAAGATTCGGAACTGGCGTCCTGGTGCGCCAATTTCACGCTGAAAGTGGCTGCAAACGCATCGAAATGGGAGATTTCTCCCGAAGAAATTGCGGAATTGCAGGACAGCTACGAGGCTTTTGTGCTCCTGCAGAAGAAGGCAGACAGTCCGGATAGAACCACTGTCATTGTAGCGGAGAAAAATGCAGCCCGTAAAAAACTTATTGGTTGCATCCGCACATTAGCAGGATTCCGTCTGAAGAATCCAATTATTACCGATGCTGAACGCATTGATATGGGTCTTCATGTGCGCGATACCACGCCGACTAATCTCGACGTGCCAAAGACGCGCCCGGAAGCCACCATTGAAGTGATGGATTTTCGCCGTCTGAAAATCTCCTTCCACGACCAGGGAAGTACAAAAAATGCAAAGCCCTACGGCATAGACGGCGCAGTGATTATCTGTGCGGCGCTCGATGCACCGCCAAAAGACCGCAGCGCCCTTAACCGTAGTATGCTTGTAACTCGTACTCCGTACATTATCGAATGTACGGAAGAAGAACGCGGTAAAACCCTTTATGTATCGGTTTGCTGGCAAAATAAAAAGGGTCAAAAAGGACCCTGGAGCGAAATCATAAGCGCCATTGTGCCGTAAATCCGCAAACGGGTAAACCAAAAATGAAAAGGCTGTCGCAAAATTGAGGCAGCCTTTTGTTATTCTCAACGGAGAGGCACGCAGATGACGCAGATTAATGCAGATGACCACAGATTTTTTTCTTACCTGCGAAAATCGCTTTAAAAGGTACAGGGAACACGGTACAAGGTACAAGGAAATGCTTGTTCCTTTCACCCATTCGCCTTTCTTCTTCCTGGCTTGCCCGCCTATGGCTTGCTACCCGCATTTTCCTTATGCCTTGTCCCTTGTTCCTTGCACCATGTCCCTTGCGTACCATGTTCCTTGTTCCTTGCACCATGTACCTTGCGCCTTGTTCCTTGTGCCAATAGCCGACCTTTTTATGGAGAAACATTCAATCGGTCTGTCGTAATAAGGCGGTCATTTATATTTTTCAAAATATAAAATTTATAACCATTTAATTTGTACCTTTGCAATTATTATTTTTATATTAATTTACCACATGAAACGAACAATTGAAAGCAATATCCGGATAAATGCAATTTCAATCTATTGTATTTTAGCGCTGGTATGTTTTGGGATGATTTTTTATATGTATACCGTCCACAATAATTTTGGTGTTCAGAAAGAAAATATTGCAAAGAACAACAATATATTGGCGATGACAAACGACCTTATTTATCTGGTGGAACAGGCTCAAACGGCAACAAACCTTTATCTGTCGTCCAAAGATAAACAATATCTTAGGCTTTTTGAGGATTTGTCTTCCGAAATAAAATCCTGTATTGATTCATTGCTTATGCTGTCGGGAAACCAGCAGGAAAACCATGAGTTGTTGGAAATTAATAAACTGTTGGAAGAAAAAAAATCTGTCATTTCAAGATTAAACAGACAGTTTACCAGCCATAACCCATTTGATACGATAAGTCAGAAGATACTGGACTACAATCCTGAAACAGCCCTTAAAGATTCGCTCTTTATCGTTCATTCTCATCATGATACGCTTATTGAAAATGCTTCCAAAAAGACTTTTTGGACAAGACTTGCTCATCTGTTTGCTCCTAACAAACATGTTGATACCATTACAACCATGACAATATTGAAGTCGGATACAATAACAGTTAAGGTAAACGACAGTACGAGTATTTTATCGGATATTCAGCAAGTTTCGGAAGAAGCGAGCAAGTATTATTCAATCAAAATGAATAAAATAAAACAACAGCTGGACAACCTGATTCTTTTTGAAGAGGAAATTTCATTGCAAATATCAACCCTGTTAATTAACTTGCACCAGGAAACGCTTCATTCCATCATGACTGAAATAGAAAAAAGCGACCAAATATTGCAAAAAAATTATCAATATCTCCTCATGGGAGGGATTTTTTCGCTCGTCCTGGTACTCGTGTTGATTATAATGATTATTAACGACGTCAACAAGGGTAAATCTACCAGAAAAGCGTTGGAAGAGGCAAATATTATTACAAAACAATTAATGGAAAACCGTCATAAATTGTTGCTCTCCATCTCTCACGATATAAAGGCGCCCCTGGCTTCCATATTGGGATACTTGAGTTTATGGGAACAGGACGGCGAAAAATCAAAGGAACTGCAGGGGTTATCTTCCATGCAAAATTCCGGTAAATATATTGTTTCTTTGTTAGAAAATTTGTTGGAGTTTTCTTCTCTTGAGCAGGGAAAACAGGAAGCGATAGAAGGCAATTTTCAGGTTTTGGAATTGTGTAATGAAATTGACGAAATGTTTGCGCCTCTTGCCTTGCAAAAAAATCTTTTGTTCAACTATGAATCTCAGATTGACGATGAACTGTATGTCTGTTCCGACCGTATAAAAATGAAACAAATCATTGTCAATCTACTTTCCAATGCTATCAAATATACAATGGAAGGAAATATTACGTTTCAGATTGCCTATAAAAACGAAAAACTCCATTTCAGCATCCATGACACGGGCGTCGGTATTCCTGAAGATGAGATAAATAATTTGTTTAAAGCCTTTTCCAGAATAGACAAATACACGTCTCTTGCCAAAGGCAGCGGATTGGGATTGTATGTTGTTAAAGGATTGACAGACCTGTTACAGGGCAACATCACGATTCATTCCGAAGTCGGAAGCGGTTCACAAATAGAGGTAGTTATTCCTGCAAAACAGATTGTAAACGTAAAAACAGAAGACAGCCCTTCCCAAGAATCCCTTCCCGCCCCAGCCAACTCTGATAAAAAATACAATATGTTGATAGTGGATGATGATATATCTTTGTTGACCGTATTAAAAGAAATGCTATCCACGCTGGCACATAACGCGACTGTCTGCGCGACAATGGCAGAATTTGAAAAACAGACAGGCAACCTGTCCGATTTTGATATTGTGTTAACCGACATGGACATGGGCGTATATTCGGGAATAGATATTTTGAAAAAAGTCCGCAATACCGGCATTGTTATTCCTGTGATTATCATGACGGCTCAAAGCGAATTTAATGATACAAAAGCAACAAAAGAAGGATTTGACGGCTATCTTCCCAAACCCTTTACGCTGAATGCTCTTTTACAACTATTCGGAAGCAGTTCCCAAAACAAAGCAAAGGCGTCGTTAGAAAAACAAAACTATAATCTTGTTTCCCTGCATGAAATGTTTGATAAAGACAAACAGGCAATCAATAATATTTTAACCACTTTCATTGAATCTACGGTTACCAATATCCAACTGCTGCAAAAATCATTACAGGATAAAGATATAGCTGCTACACAATATCTTTGTCATAAAATGTTACCCATGTTTGCCCAACTGCAAGCAGACGAAGCTGTAAAGATTTTAAAGAAAATGGACGTCTCCCGAGGCAAAACATCAGAAGAATATCCAAATTGGGAAAACGATACCATTGAACTTATCCGCCTCTCCGAAAGTTTGATTTCCAATATTAAACAATCAATGCGCGAAAAATGAGAGAAGGCGAATGGGTGCAAGGGCGAAAGGACGAATGGACGAAAGGGCGAAAGGGCGAATGGAAGGGAGACAAGGTACAAGGAAAACAGTGAACGAGTGAACGAGTGAACAAATGAACAAATGAACAAGAAAACGAAGCAATAAGCAACAAATATTAATTGCTAATCGCTTATTTTCTCCTTTCGTCCCCTTCGTACTTTCGCCTCTTTTTCTTCATGGCTTGCTGCCTGTTGCCTGTTGCTTGTTGCCTGCTACCCCCTTCGTCCTTTCGCCCTTTCGTGCCTTCGCCCCTTCGCCCTTTTCACCCCTTGCTGCCTTGTTTCCCGACTAATTTATTTTATTCTTCTGTACATTCTATTCCAGCGGATTTTCCCTTCTCCCCAATTTTTGAATTTATCAAGGGATAACCAAGCAAAGGAAACTTTCCCTACTATATGGTCTTCGGGGACAAATCCCCAATAACGGGAATCTGCCGAATTATGTCTGTTGTCTCCCATCATCCAATAGTAATTCATTTTAAAGGTATAGCTGTCCGTCTCCTTTCCATTGATAAATATCTTGCCTTCTTTC
>JAISDH010000093.1 GCA_031264975.1 Bacteroidales bacterium | reverse complement strand
GTGATTCCTCTCGTCGTGATCTTTTGTCTTTTGCGGCGTTGTTTACATTTATTTCCGCGTTGCAATCGAAGAATTTATTCGCTGACGGCGGTTTGACGGAACTTGAAGACAAGAAAATTCCGAACAGGGCAACACCTCTTGCTCCGGCGGGTGCGCAAGGTTTACGCAACTTGGCGAATCATTGTACGGCGTGTCAATTGTGCATCTCTGTTTGCCCGAATCAGGTACTTCGTCCATCTCATAATTTGGCAAAACTAATGAAACCCGAAATGTCATTTGAGCGTGGCTATTGTCGTCCCGAATGTGTAAAGTGTTCGCAAGTTTGCCCGACGGCGGCGATTCACCGGATTACGAAAGAGGAAAAAACCGCCGTCCAGATTGGTCATGCTGTTTGGAGCAAGGCAAATTGTGTGGTCATTCGCGACAAGGTAACATGCAAAAATTGCGAACGCCATTGCCCAACAGGCGCAATACAACTAATCCCACAAGACGCCGCCAACCCCGATTCGCTCAAAATACCGGCAATTGATGTTGAACGTTGTATCGGTTGCGGCGCATGCGAACACCTTTGCCCTTCGCGCCCGCTTAGTGCAATTCATATTGAAGGACACGAAAGACATCGGATTATTTAGATACGGTTTGAGATATTTTCAAAAGCACACGGATAACACAGACGTAAAAGATTAACCGGATAAAAAAGTAATAGAGGTACTTCTCAAAATTCGCCTAATAGGTTAGAGTCAATAAAATTTAAAGTGAAGTTTATTCATGAAACGATTACACTCTAAATATCAATGGGTGGATTGGTATCGAGTATGATTGGTCAATAAAAGAAAACCCTCAAATATAATAGTGAATGTCTATTAGTACTACTAAAAATATAAGTCTTACAAACAAAGAGCAACCCAGCAGTTACGCTGACAGATTGGGGAGTGCATATAGTAACACTGTATCACAAACTTTCAAAAAAGATAACGGACAATTCTTTACTCCTCAAGCAATTGCTCAGTTTATGGGCAGTTTGGCTTCGATCGATAAAAAGCAGATAGATATTTTAGACCCCGGTTGTGGAACGGCTATATTGACTTGTGCATTAGTCGAAAATCTTGTTGAACAAAATCCGAATATTGGAGTTATTAATTTGGTGGCTTACGAAATAGATGCTAACCTGATTTCCTTAGCCGAAAAATCATTATCATATTTAAAGGAGTGGCTTTTTGAGAGAGGAATATCGTTTAAATATATTATTTGTATTCATGATTTTATTATAGAACACTATAGTTGCCTTAATCCACCAAGCCTTAATTTTTCTGGCACAAAACAAAATTTTGATTTTATCATTTCCAATCCGCCTTATTTCAAATTATCGAAAGATGATAGCAGGGTAAAAGCTGCGCAAGTTATTATTGATGGGCAACCCAATGTTTATTCAATATTCCTTGCTATTGCTACTCGTATGCTGAAAGATGACGGCGAAATGATTTTTATTATTCCTCGCAGCTTCACTTCAGGACGATATTTTAATTCGTTCCGTAACTACTTTTTCAACCACGTTCAAATAGATTTTATTCATTTATTTGGATCGAGGAAAGATACTTTTTTGAGAGATAATGTATTGCAGGAAACATTGATACTGAAAGCTAAACCTAAAAATGGCAAAAAAATAGAATCTGAAATAATCGTTTCTACTTGCAGCGGATTACATGATATTAAACAATCCAAGCAGAACATTTATTCACAGAAAGATTTAATTGATTTAGATTCAAAAGAAAAGATCATACATCTTCCCACAAACACAAAAGAAGAAGCAATTATTAAGTTATTTAAAAATTGGAATGGTAGTTTAAATCAGTACAATATTCAAATATCAACAGGTCCCATTGTTGCCTTTAGAGCAGAAAAATTCATAAGAGAAACGCCTGAAGAAGAAACAACGTCTTTGTATTGGATTCATAATATAACAAAAATGGAAATTAATTATCCTTTTAAAAAAAACAATAAAGGGCAGTATGTACTAATTTGTGAACAAACCAAACCATACCTTATTCCCAATCGAAACTATATCTTTTTAAGACGGTTCAGTGCTAAAGACGATAAAAGTAGATTGATAGCAGCTCCTTATTTCTTGTTACCCGAAGCATCACATTATATCGGCGTTGAAAACAAGTTGAATTATATTTATCGTCCGAAAGGTCATCTAAGTAGAACAGAGGTAATGGGAATTGCTGCCATCTTAAACAGTAAACTATTTGACACATACTTTCGCACTTTCAATGGTAATGTAAATGTAAGTGCCGCAGAGATGAAGGCAATGCCTATGCCGCCTTTGGAAACAATAAAAGAAATAGGTAAAAAATTAATATTACTCAATAACTTTTCAATGGAAAATGTGAGTAAAGTTACTGACGATTTTTTCGAATTAAATAGACTTTAGAATAATGAGTAAGATTGAAGAAGCACAAGAAATCTTAAAAGCATTAGGATTGCCCGTAGCCCAACAAAACGAAATGTCTGCATTGACATTATTAGCATTATGCGACATCAAAGAGGTTGGCAATTGGACAAAAGCAATTCGTCAAAGTTTAGGCATAACAAAAGGGATTATGACTTTTGTTGCCGAAAACTATGGAAAACTTTATGCACCTAACACACGAGAAACTTTCAGACGACAAGTATTACACCAATTTATACAAGGACGAATTGTAGATTATAATCCTGACGAGCCTAGTTTGCCGGTGAATAGTCCAAAGGCTCACTATGCTATTTCCGAAAAGGCTCTTTCCGTTATCAGAACTTATAATACCTCAAAATGGAAATCAACTGTTAAAACATTTATAGCACAAGTCGGAACGTTATCTCAAGTTTACGAAAAAGAGCGGTCAATGAGATTGATTCCTGTTACCATTGAAGGAAAAAAAGTAAAATTATCGTCGGGAAAACATAACGAAGTACAAGCTGCAGTAATAAAACAATTTGCGCCTCGTTTCGCTGGCGGATCACATGTGTTGTACTTAGGCGACGCAGCCAATAAAGATTTGTGTATTGACAAAAAAGGACTTGAAAAAATCGGCATACCGATTACCGAACACGGTAAATTGCCTGACTTGGTCATTTATGATGAAGAAAAAGAATGGTTATTTTTGATTGAGGTTGTAACTTCACATGGACCGGTTTCACCAAAACGAATGCTTGAGTTGGAAGATTTGTTGAAAAAGTCTAAGGTTGGCAGAATTTACGTAACTTTATTTGCCGACAAATCCGAATTCAAAAAACATATTGCAGATATTGCGTGGGAAACAGAAGTATGGATTGCAGATAATCCTGACCACATGATACATTTCAATGGCGACAGATTTATTGGACCAAGATAACGGCGATTGACATTGAACGTTGTATCGGTTGCGGCGTGTGCGAACACCTTTGCCCTTCGCGACCGCTTAGTGCAATTCATATTGAAGGACATGAAAGACATAGGATTATTTAGATACCGTTGTGAAATATTTTAATAAAGCACACGGATAACACAGATATAAATGGATTAACACAGATGGAAGAATATAAATATAACGATTTGACGAGTAAAATTATACGGGCATTTTATTGCGTGTATAATGAGTTGGGATTTGGTTTTTTGGAAAACGTGTATCAAAATGCGCTCTATTTTGAATTGCTTAACAATGGTTTTAATGTAGAATCGCAAAAGGCTATTGATGTATTTTATCG
>JAISDH010000025.1 GCA_031264975.1 Bacteroidales bacterium | reverse complement strand
AGAGGCGCATAATTCGTTCCCAATCGATGGATACAGCCTGGCGCTGGACTTTAAAAGAAATAAACGGTTGCCCGCTTTAATTGAAAAATTAGACCACATTGTGGAATATTATCAGGGGCGCATCTACCTGGCAAAAGATGCCATGTCTAAAAAATCCCTGCTGGATTATGTGAAAGTACCCGAAACCGGTAAATTTAATTCCATACAACACGAGCGTATAAGCAGTAACGCAAATGAACAATATAAATAGTCTGTTGTTATGATAATACTTGGCGCTACCTCCGATATTTCACAAGCTTTTATAGCAAAAGTGCTCACCAACGCGGGCAGGAAATATCCGAAAATTTATTTGGTAACATCCAACAAGGATGCGACCGAACGTTTGGCAAAACATCTCCGTGTAAAATACAATCAGTTGTCGGAAATTATAGTTTTCGATGTTATGAAAGACTCGGATTATTCAGTATTCGATACTGTCCGCTCCGACTTGCTTTTTTGTGCGATTGGTTTTTTAGGGAAAAACACGCAGGAAGGATTATATGATACGGCAAATACGGAAAATATTATATCCATTAATTATGCCCGGTTAATTCCGCTCATCAATTATTTTGCACAGAAGTTTGAGCAACAAAAATCGGGAACCATCATTGGTATTTCCTCTGTGGCAGGCTTACGGGGGCGTCAGAGCAATTTTATTTACGGAAGTGCAAAAGCCGGTTTTGAGGTTTATTTGGACGGATTGAGAAATTATCTTTATCCTAAAGGAGTGCATGTGATTACTGTGATTCCGGGATTTATGGATACAAAAATGACGGAAGGACTACCTCTTCCCCAACCGTTAACAGCCTCGCCTCAACAAGCGGCAAATATCATATACAGCGCTTGCAAACACAAACGGAACAAGGTATATATAACCGGTATTTGGCGCTATATAATGTTAATGATCGGTATGATCCCCGAGACTATTTTTAAGAAAATGAAATTATAAGATTTATACCTGTGAAAAATATACTAAAATCCATTTTACTGCTGCTGCGACCTCATCAATGGGTGAAAAATCTTTTTATTTTTTCATCTTTGTTTTTTGGCGGACAATTGTTGCAGTGGGATAGTCTATATGTGGCCATTATTGTTTTCATAGCATATTCATTAATGGCAAGTTCAATTTATTGCTTTAATGACATTCGCGATATTGAGGTGGACAAATTACATTCCAAGAAATGTCATCGTCCCCTTGCTGCCGGCGTCATTTCAGTAAAGACAGTTTACTTTATGATGTGCGTCCTGCTCATTCTCGCCACACTTGTTATTTGCCTCTTTCTTGGCGCGACGAAATGGAAAGTTCTCGGTATCATGGGAACCTATTACCTGCTAAACATAATGTATTGTATAAAATTAAAATATATCGCAATAATAGATGTGTTCATCGTTGCTATAGGCTTTGTGTTGCGCGTGTTCGCAGGAGGTGTGGCTGCCGATATATTCATATCTCACTGGATTGTACTTATGACTTTTTTACTGGCTTTATTTTTAGCATTTGCCAAACGAAGAGATGACGTCGTCACATTTATGAGAACAGATATAAAGGTTAGGCAAAACATCAACCGGTATAGTTTGGAATTTATTAATCAGGTCATTTCTATTATTGCCGCCATTGTTATTGTATGCTATCTTCTGTATGCGATTTCGGCGGAAGTAATTGCGCATTTTCAAACATCGTATCTGTATCTTACTTCCATATTTGTTTTAGCGGGCATCATTCGCTATCTGCAACTGACTATCGTGGATATAAAAAGCGGCAGCCCGACAGAAGTGTTGTTAAAAGACAGATTTATTCAGTTGTGCATCGCAGCGTGGATTTTGGCGTTTTCTATTATCGTTTATTTTTAAATTCAAATGCTTGACAGTAAAAGATTGATCGTCGTTTTTGATTTTGACGGGACGATTACCCGGAAAGATACATTTACCGCATTTATAAAATTTGCGAAAGGAAAAACAGCCTTTTATAAGGCTTTTATACGTTACAGCCCATTGCTTCTTGCCTATAAATTGCGGTTATATCCTAATTGGAAAATCAAACAGAAAATTCTAAGTCACTTTTTTAAAAATATGCCGGTAGACGAGTTCACCACATTAGGCCGGAAATTTATCAGTGTTATCAATGATTTTGTTCGCCCCGAAGTGGTGGCCATCTTAAAAGAATACCAGCAACAGGGCGCCACGGTTTATGTGATTAGTGCAAGCATAGAGAATTGGGTGGAGCCATGGTGCCGCGCTACAGGAATAAATAATATCATAGCGACGCGCGTGGCCACAGACGCTAACGGATTGCTGACAGGACATCTTTCCACACATAATTGTTACGGTCAAGAAAAAGTTGCCCGGTTATTGGAAAGGGAGCCGGATAGGGAAACATATAAGCTTTTTGTATATGGCGATAGCTGCGGGGATAAAGAGTTAATGGCATTGGCCGATAAAAGTCGGTATAGAGATTGGAAAATAATAAAGCTATGAAAAATATTATTACATTATCGTTTTTGTCAGTTGTTTTATTTGCTCTTTTTTCGCTCAGTGTGTTTAAGCACATCTCTTACCCGTTGCTGTGGCAGGATGAGTCTAACACTGCAATGGGGGCGGAAAGGGTTGTACAGTATGGTTACCCGAAAGTGCATGACGGGAAAAATATATACAACGATATGGTCATGGATACCACCATATCCGTGAATAAACGTGACGCTTTAGTGGGTGCCGCCAACTGGGGACAATATTACTTCGGCGTAATTGGCTATAAGCTGGCCGAACAAGCCGATGACCTGTATGTGAAAACCGGCCTGTTCCGCACACCGTTTGCGGCACTGGGCATGATAGGCTTGGCGTTGTGGGTTTTCTTTATGCTGCGCTTCTGTCCCGGCAAATTTTCGAAACTTCTTTTTGCGGCGCTGTTTATCTTTCTTTCGCTGTTGTCGGTTTCATTAACCATACACCTGCGTGAGGCGCGGTACTATTCTCTCCTTATCTTTTGCGCCTCCTTAGTTTTAGGATTATATGCGGCGTACAGGTTTCACAAGCCGTTTAATAAAATAGTGTTTATAGGCATTGAAGTGGCGGCCTTATTTGTCATTTTCATTTCCTATTCGCCGATGTACGCCGCATTGCTTTTAACACTGGGCTTGTCGGAGCTAATTATTGCCGTGCCTGTTTATCGCAAATCGGGTTTCACGAAAGCTTTTAAGTACATCTTGCCTTTAATTATGTTAGCGGCGGCCTCACTACTCAGCATTTGGCCGATGATTATTGAGTTTAACTACTTCGAGGCCATGAAGGCTGTTGACGACGGAGGCGTGCAGATCACATGGGACGTATATAAAGAACATATCGCCACCATTTTCGGATATTTTAAAAACTACGGCTTCCTGTGGCTGGCTGTGGCCATGCGCATGCTGGTGTGGTGTAACAGTAAGAAATTAAAAGTGCAGCGAACGGAGGTGTTTAAGGTCTCCAATTTTCTCACTTTATTTTTTATAGTGACTATGTTTACCGTGGCCTGGTCGCCGCAAATGATGTACACCCGGTACTTTATATGCCTGCTGCCTGCCATGTCGATTGTCATGATTTTTGACGCGTTCATGCTCCGGCATTGCTATTCGACGCGCAAACAGAAAACGGTTAACTATAAAGTGATAGTTCCGGGAATCCTTTTTGTGGTCTTGTTTTTCTCGTCTTTCATTAACATCCTTCCCCAACTCAAAGCGCATCTGTATGAGATGACCCACCAGTACAAGGGCCCGCTCGACTATACCATCCCGTATATCAAGGAAAACTTTCCGCGTGCCGACACACTTATTATCGCCGCCAATTATGAAGAATATGCTTACATGTATTACTTAAACAGTAAGGTGCTGATAGGCTTTGCCGGGACTAACGTAGCGGAAGAGATCAAACTTACGCCTGACATTATCGCCTATCGGAAATACTGGCCGCGCTTCCATAGTGTGTTTAATAGTTATTTTCAAAGAGCGCCCTATGATCCAGTCATGTTCCCGGTTTTCGATGGTTTGGTGAACAATATCCCGGAATTAAACCTGATGCCGTCGTTAACCCATAAATTCAAAACCGTACCCACGGAAAATCCGCAAGAAGCCACATTTTTGTATATAAAGCTCGGGCAAACGCCTGAGTAGTTCATGGCTTTCGCCGGACATTAGCTAATCCTCCTTAGGCTTTGTCGTTACTGCCTAATACATTTTGGATTTTGTGCATGTATAGGGCTTTCAGCTTTTCGCGGGCAGGACCAAGATATTTACGCGGGTCAAATTCGGCCGGTTGCTCTACAAACACCTTGCGTATGGCAGCCGTCATGGCCAACCGTCCGTCGCTGTCAATATTAATCTTACACACTGCCGACTTCGCCGCATCGCGTAATTGCGCTTCAGGGATTCCGATAGAATCTTTCAACTTTCCGCCATATTGGTTGATTTCGGCTACAATATCCTGCGGCACGCT
>JAISDH010000483.1 GCA_031264975.1 Bacteroidales bacterium | reverse complement strand
TCTTTCAACTCAAAAATCAAATCGTTCAGGGCTGAACTCAGGGGTGTTCTTGATATACCTTTTTTTCTTTTCCGCTTATCAAAGCTCTATGCCTAAACACAGGGTTTTGCAGGTGAGCCAATAAAGGGACAAGAAGGGGACAAAGTCTAAAAAGAAAAAACACTAATAATTTAAGTATAATATTATTAGCGTTTATTTTTGTAGTCTTGCCGGGAATCTTCACATTTTATTTATTTGATTATAAATAAATAATTTAATGATTGTATCTTGTTTGCTTTGCAGTCTATTTTGCAGGGTTTTCAGGGAATCGTTCCGTGTCGCTATTGGTTAAGCTGGCGCAAATTCTTCGTTATAATGGATTAATCGTCCGGTTGGATATATCCGACACGTCTGCGCGGATTGTTCGTCGCTTGCTTGTTTACCTGTAATTCCGCTAATGCCCGGTTGATTAAGTCGAGTTGAATGCGCGTATCCTCGTTAATGTCGTTATAGTCGGCAAAAGCCTTTTCGATGTATTCTTTCAATTCCCGCATCTGCTTTTCGAGTTCAGCCATCCGGCTGGAGGCATGGGGGGTCAGTACGATTTGCCTTACATAAACAAATGCCCGCATAATGGCGATGTTCATCTCTATGGCAATATCGCTGTTCAATAAACCCGACAGCATTGCTACGCCCTGTTCCGTAAAGGCATACGGTAAATATCGGCGTCCGCCGCGTTTTGAGGTTTCATTTTGCAACCTCAAAGCATCCCACTCGCCGACGGTGAGTTGAAACATGAAGTCCGAAGGAAAACGTTTGATGTTGCGCTTTACCGACAGATTCAGGTTCTTTGTTTCGACACGATACATTTCCGCCAAATCAAAATCAAGCATCACCCTGTGACCTCTGATTTCGTAAATTTTACTCCGAATATTAGCTGGCTGCAATTCCATTATGCTGTTGTGATTTTATAAGTTGTTGCTTCTTTGTCGGGCCGGGCCGCGCATCCTTTCTGTACAATACCGGTGTTTCTTTTATTGGTTGTGCCATTGCTGTGCATTATTTATAGTGCAAATATACGATTTCTACCCTTCCTGCAAAAAAAATATTTACATTTTTCTTGCAGGCATTAGAAACATGTATTATATTTGCAGCAAATTTAACGCCCCCCTATACTTTCTTGTATAGGCAAGCCTCTCCGGAAGAGGCTTTTTTATTTTTTTGTATTATGGAAAGAGTTACGGTATATGTTGATGGTTTTAATTTCTACTACGGATTAAAACGACAAAAGCTGGTAGATAGAGAATGGAAAAAATTCTACTGGATTGATTTTGTAAAACTTTTTGAGTATTTTATGGGTACAAATCAGGTTTTACAAAAAGTGGTTTATTTCACGGCTACTCCTCTAAATAAACAGAAAAGCAGCCGTCAAAGTGCATTGCTCAATGCCAATAAATTGATTAATGATACTCGGTTTGAAATAATAAAGGGGAAATATTACGACAAGCAGATTATTTGTCCGTACTGCACGGCCGCCATAAGCAAACCCGAAGAGAAACGAACTGATGTGAACATCTCCGTACAAATAATGGGCGACTGCGCTCTAAACAAAACGGATATAATTATACTTGTCAGTGCTGACAGCGACCTTGTTCCGCCACTTGAATTCGTACAAAAACACTTCCCCGATAAAAAGATAAAAGTACATTTTCCGCCCACTGGATTTTCAAGCGACTTAAATAATAACATAATAAGAAACAAAGGGAAAGTTATAAAGCTCGAACACAATAAAATCAAGTTTTATAATAGCATTATGCCTGATGTTGTGACCAAAAACGGAATAATCTATACCATTCCTGAAAAATGGAAATGATAACCGGTAATAGAAATGATCTTGGGGAATTATTTGGCGATTTGGAAAAATGGGCGTATTTTTGTAGCCTGAATACAGTGCCGAGACTAACAAGCATAGCTCTCAACACTTAAAAAGGGAAAGAAACCTGTTACTCGAAAGAGGCAACAGGTTTCGTCTTTTTAGTTGTTGATGGTTTGTATTTTGGGTGGGCTTCCCGTTTAACTGCGGTCATGATGACCTTGGTTGCGTCAGATAATGTTTCCCGGATAATTTTTGTATCTTTGCGTCGTTGTATCATTTAAATTCACAGTTATGAAAAATAAAATCGTTTCCTATTTCAAAAGACGCTTCTACAAAAGGCTATTCCTAAAAGCGTATATCGAATACGTCAAAAGGTATAATGACGCGTCAAGTCCGCTTGCTTACGCTCACGACGAAGTAAGCGAAATAGCCGTCATGTTTAAAGACGAAGCGTATTTCCCGTTAAATACTAACAATCGCGAATCTTCCAAATGATGGGTATTTCAAAATTAACCCTGGTTTGGGATTGATTGTTGCTTTGATTATTATTTTCAGCCTTTGCGCCGATTACGGAAAGCAAAACGCCTATCCCTGTTTTGTTTTCGCTATTAACCTGTTCCGAAAGGACGACCTCAAAGTTTACAAATTCAACGTGTTCGTACATCTGCAACCTGCCATCGACAACTCTGCCTACTATGCCGCCACCTGCGGCCCTGTGCGACGTTAGCAGTTCCGGTATTTCAATCTGATCACATTCTTCCCTGGCGTTCTTTACGCCCGTAGAAATTTGCTTTAATACTTCTGTTATAAATGTTCCTAATTCCATCTCTCTATTATATCTTTTTAATTGTGTATATTTGCACTCGAAAAGTTTTTATATTATTAATCATTTAAAATTATTCCCATGTCGGCATTTGAAAAGCTAAACGGGGTTAAGCAGATAGACCCACAGTCATTAATCGAATTGTCACTGTCTTTCGCTAAAGAGGAAAACATGACAAACAGGGCGGCGGCAGAGCATATATGCTGCGAGTTGCGGGCGGTTATGAAAGAAATGGATGCCATCATTACGTTAAAGGATTTAAGTACGGATCAACCAAATCATATTTCATTTGCAGAAAATTTGAATCAAACCCAAGATTGTGGAAGTAATCGCTAATACGGTAGCCCAAAACTTCCATCGCCTGATTGTGTCGTTTTGTTTCCGTATCGTCTTTTCGTATTCCGCCTTTTCATTTTGTAACTCAAGATATTTTTTATGGAGGGCTTTAAATTCGTCGCATTCTTCCGCCTCCTTCATTTTGCGCTCATAAAAGCCTTTGAATCCTCCATTTTTGTAGAAATTTGCCGTTTTTTCGTTCGGCTTTATGTAAAAACCATTAAAACCCTCCTTTTTTATTTCGGCACAATACGAGGAGATTACGTACACGTAGTTTTTGTAATCCTCGTCAGATGTATTTCTCGGCAGCACCTTATCCTTAATAAACCATTCTTTTGAAAGTAATTTATCTTCTTTGACCATATAACCAAGCATATTATCCAATATTTCAACATCTTCCTCTTTGAATTTTAATTCCATCTCTCTATTATATTTCAGTTAAATTTGCTTTGTTTGTTGGTGTTGGTTGGGTACTCATTCTTTATTAAAAAAAATCAATCAATAAGCATTCGGTTTATGTTGTCTATTATTTTTAAGTGTTTCTTTGTTGAACATTTATCTATTATGGCAAATCCTCCCATTGTATCCAGTATTATGAATTTTGAATGATATAGTTTTTCATCAGGAGTGGTTGCGTCGATAGTCATAATGGATTTATCAAACTCATATTCGGTAAATGCATTGCGATTGTATAATTCCGGTGTTTGAATTTCGCTAAGCAAATTACGATAAATAGACGCACTTTCACGACTAACAATATACTCAAAGCCTTCAACCTCCCCGTGCAGTTCAAAGCCGTGTTCGAGTTCAAACAGAAACTTTATGCCGGCGTTCATGTAGGTTCTTCCATATTTGTCATGGGGAGGGCCAATTAACCAGGGCAAACGCACGAAATTTTTAACTTTGTACCATGAAAACATTACAAGCCTACATGTCCGAGATAGAAGATTTTCGGATAGAAAAGAAATGCCTTCACAAGTTGTCGGATATA
>JAISDH010000428.1 GCA_031264975.1 Bacteroidales bacterium | reverse complement strand
TGGAAAAATGCGACAGGTTTTTAAACCCGACTTCAAAACAGACTTCCGATACCTTCCTGTTCTCATTTTTGATTTTCAATTGGGCGACTTCGAGACGTTTCTGTATAATCCATTTTTGCGGCGACAGGTTGCTCAACTTTTTGAAGTCGCGTTTGAAAGCGGCAAGACTTCTGCCTGTGAAGTTTGCCATGTCTGCCGACGAAAGGTCGTACATGTAGTTTTCGTTGAGATAGTCGAGAATGTCTATTTTCTAAGGCACGGAAAGGGAATAGAAACTCTTGTCCGATAATTATGAGAGAATTGCATGTAAGAATTATGGCTGCGAATGTTAACTTAATACTTATGAATAAATTATGATTTCCTTCGTTACAATTTCCATATAATCTGTAAGTATTTGAGGCGTTTCAGCGTATGCTTCGAAAATATTTAGTAATTGTTCTTGATTTAATGAACTTCCATCTCCAAATGAAAATCTAATTTTCTCTTTAACGATACTTTTTGTTTTATATGAATCTAAAAGCATTTCCTTGATTATTTTTAATAAGAAATCCATTTCATATTTACCTCTAAACACTTTATGCTGTTCAACCGATTCGAACAATTTTATTTTTTGATTTAGCGTATCCTCATCTATTTCAATAGCATTTGGAAATTTATCTTTAAGACTGCGAATGTCATAGTTTTTGGTCACATTGTGAAGATTAATACTAATAAATTCATTTAAATTTGAGTCCTTAAAACTAACTCCTGTTTTTATTCCTTCTTGATTTTTTTTGTCAATCAAACAAGAATACCATGCATTAAGTAGCAAAATTGCAGAATGAAATTCTTTCTGCCGCATTTCATATAAATTCAATAAATCATCAAACAATTGTTTGTCTGTAGTTTCTGATAGATGAAATTCATTAATCAAAATATCTTTGAAAACATTTAAAGAAACATATAAGTTTTCTATAGAATAGCATGGCGTTTCAAAAATTGGAGGGATTTTAGTTCCAATAGATTTATCGAAATCCCTGTCAATAAAGAATCCCAATTTATATTTTCCATATTCAGATTTATTGACAATGATAGCATGAACACTCAATACAGCATCCTTGTTGCCACATTTTATAGTGTAATAATCATTTGTAAATCGTTTGATTCTCGGAACATAATACGCATTATCTTTTCCTTCAAAAAAGCAAAACAAATGATTTTGATATGTTCCTGTTGATAATGCAAACTCATGAAAAGCAACCTGAGGTTTGTCTTTACTCTTTCGTAATTCGTCGATGTACATGTAGGACTTAATTCAAAGGTTTGACGTATTCATTTAAGCCAACTGCGTATTTATCAAGTTCATTATCGAAAATAAACGGAGAATGTGTAACCGCTAACAGAAAATCGCATTTGTTGGATTTTAATATGTTTGGCAAAAGTTGCTTTTGCCATATCATACTTAATGAAAGTTCCGGTTCGTCAAACAAGATATAAAACCTTTTATCCGATTCCGACAAATATACTTTTGAAAACATGGAAATTATTTGTTTTTCCCCGGATGATAAATATTTCAGGTCAATCTCATCATTGGTTCTTTTAGATTTTACATAAATTTTAATTTCACTCTCATCATAAAAAACCTCTTTTCCAATCAAATAGCTATTACATGCATCCCGAAAATTTTTCATTGATTCGTCATGCTCTTTTTGCTTTTCATAAATATCTATTAACTTTTGAAGTAGATAAATTGAGAGTGGATTTTTGATTTCTTTTTGGGCTACTATATTTTTTACAGCTTCTTTCTGGCTGTCCGGCAATAAATTTCCAACTCTGGAGAGGATGATGTCAATATCACTTGAATCTATTTTGTCAAGTATACCTTTTTCCGGTTGTGAATCATCAATAACCACATTTAAAATATCTTTAGTAAATTGAGCAAGACCTTCCTTGAGAAGCTTATCAATTGTATTTTCTTTGATTTTAAATCGTTTTTTTACATCATCCATCCCAAATTGAATCAGATTATTTTCTTGGCAGATAACTAAATCATCCTCGTCATACCCCAGATGAAACAAATCCTCTTCAACTCTTCTGTAAGTCGGAAAATAGAGTATCTCTACTCCAATCAATTCTTTTTCAATTCTTTTCTTGATTTCTTCTATCTGTGAGTTTTTGGAAAATAGACTATTTGATCCCAAGTCCTCAATTTCGCGCAAAAGTCTATTCAATGGATAGGGGGAATTTTTATAAACTCTATAATTATCAATAGATCTGCGCCAATTCTTGTCATTTAAAAGTTTATAGCGTAATACTTCAAATTGAGAAAATCCATATTCTTGTATAAAATCCTTAATAATAGCGGATTGATAAATATCGCCTATCATTTCCTGTATTTCAGATTTGGTAATTTCGACATTTGTTTCATCCGTAAAAGACAACTTTAATTTTGAGAAATTAAATTCGCTCAATCTAAAAAAATTGGCAGTTAGAGTATAGTAAAAAAGATTAAGTAATTGCGTTTTACCTAATCCATTTTCTCCAATGAGTATTTTTATCTTGTCATTGAATGGTATTGATACATCATCCGTACCAAATAAACCAAATACTTCAAATGATTTTATATGCATCTTATCTATAATTAATATTTTACAACTTATTCTATTCAATAATATGATTTGCAAAGATAATAATTTATTTTGAGTAAATATCTCTTTTTTGATTTCATCCCCCCCTTAATTCAAAAGACAATAGACAAAAATTACCTCACAAAATAAATATTTTGAGTAGAGCAACAAAATTACCTCAATGAAGCAAACTGTTCCCTTTACTTCGTCGGCGCTGTGCCGAAAGCTTTCTTGTAAGCCTTGGAAAAATGTGACAGGTTTTTAAACCCGACTTCAAAGCAGACCTCCGATACCTTCCTGTTCTCATTTTTGATTTTCATTTGAGCGACTTCGAGACGTTTTTGTATCAGCCATTTTCGGGGAGACAGGCTGCTCAGCTTTTTGAAGTCGCGCTTGAAAGCAGCAAGACTTCTGCCGGTGAAGTTTGCCATGTCTGCCGGGGAAAGGTCGTACATGTAGTTTTCGTTGAGATAGTCGAGGATGTCTATTTTCCACGGCGCGGAAAAATCGAACAGGGCGGAGTAGAAACAGTCATCGGTATTGAGCAAAACACGTATTCCTTCTATCAGTTTGCTGTTTATCAGTTCATCGTCGGGAGGGATGGAAGTGTCGAAAAAAGGCGTCAGGGATAAAAAGAGACTTGTGATGTCGGGACGGCGGGCGGGGAGTTTATACAAACTGAATTTATGACGTTTGGCATCGGTCGGGAG
>JAISDH010000421.1 GCA_031264975.1 Bacteroidales bacterium | reverse complement strand
ATCCCGACGAAATCGCCGATGTCGAGCAGTTTTTTGAATACAATATTGTACAGGTCTTTATTCTCGCACGGGCAAATATCGTCGCGGGTAATATAAACCTGTATCCGGCCTTCCGAATCCTGTAGCTCCATAAACGAAGCCTTTCCCATGATGCGGCGGCTCATAATGCGCCCTGCCACCGAAACTTGGCGACGAGCCGCTTCGTCATCTTTGAAGTTTTGCTTTATTTCAATCGAATAGGCATTTGTTTCGTACAAGGCCGCCGGATAGGGTTCTACGCCGATAGCACGCAATTCGTCCAAACTTTTCCGACGAACAATCTCCTGTTCGCTTAATTCTACTACACTCATTACTTTTTGATTTATATTTGCTTAGAGCCTGTTTTTCCAATAAACAAATTCCATGACTTTATCTCTTGTTTCTGGAAGCATGAATGACTCTTTCCAGTTCTTTTGCTTTCGCAATAGACTCAGGATTATCGGGGTCTATTCCATACTTTTTAGGCGCCGGAATAACGATTCTGTCTCCGGCAGAAATATTGTCATAATCTTTACCTATTTTATCTTTATTTTCTTCATAAATATATACCCAGAATATTCTGTTTTTGTAATATGTTTGGGCTATTGAAAGCAGTGAAGAACCCGGCTTGATTGTTTCAATCAAAGCAGAAGCATTTCCCGAAACTACCGGAACAGAAGCGTTTGAAGCGCCTTCGGTTTTCCGATTTTGCATATAAGAGGCTTTATTCGGCACGGAAATTTTTAGATGTTCGGAAATAATTACACTGCTTTCACTTGGTGTTGTAAGCGAAGTGTCAGCTGCATTTACTTCTTGTTTATCTTCTGTATTTTCTACCGGAGGCGGAATTACAAGCGTATCATCAACATCCGAATCAATCTCGCTGTTACTGCTGTTTATCAGAGAATCGGCATGACTGAGAATCGGATCGTTTTTCGTACTCAATGAATCGTCGTTCTGCGGAAAACCGTGGTATCCGGACGGTTGCCTTCCAATTTTATTATTGCTTTCGATGATGTTATAAATCAGGTAGCTTCCGATTCCTATAATAGCCAGTAAAAAGACTATAATCGGCAATCTCCTCCGAATGGCCGCCCATCCTGTCTGTTTATCATAGTCGGGATATTGATATTCATAATCGGCAATTTCATCGTCGTCCGAATCGTCATTTTCCGGGGCGGTTTCTTTATCATCATTTTCAATGGGGTCAAAAGCGACATTGTTATTATCCGGTAAAACAATGGGTTCCGGTTCTTCGGCGGGAACTTCAACAACCGGTTCGGGCGTCGGTTCTACTGTTTTTTCCATAACCAGTTCGTCGCTTCTGCGCAACGCTTCTTTAATTTCAGCCGCCGTTTCTGCGCGACGTTTTCTCAAAGCGTCTTCGTAACTGTCTTCCTGAACAGGATTCGTCTCTTGCGCCGGTTCGGGTTCAACAGCTTCCGACTTTTCTTCCTCACCAACGACTGCCGGTTCCGGCGTCTGATTTTTTACTTTTGACAAGGCTTCAATAGCGCCTTTCAACTGACCGATTTTTTCCTGAACTTTGCTGATTTCCAACGAAGTTTCTTTCGCTTCGGGCTGTTGTTCTTCCGGTTGCTGTCCGGTAGGAGTCTCCGCAACAGCAACAGATATGGGTATTCCGTTTGTTTTATCAGCAGGTACAACAAGCGTGATGGAACTGCTATCTTCCTCTTTGTTGCCGGAGGTATAAGTATATACAAATGATTGTGAAACAGGGACGACAGGCGATTCCGGCTTGGGAGTTTCTACCGGTTTCTTCGTTTCGGGTTGAGCCGGTTTTACTGTTGGTTTTACAACTTCGGGTTCGTCAATGGCTGTATCTTCGTCCTGTAATTCGGCAGGTTCTTCCGATTCTTCGATGTCGGAGAACGAAATACCTTCTTTCAACGGAGCTATTTCAAAATGAGCAAAAGGCTTATTGACCAAAGCTTTCAGAACTTTATCCGGCAGAAAGCTGATTTTAGCATGAGCCGGTATGACGATTCTTTCGCCTGTATTAACGTCCACAGTCTCGCGACTATCGACAGTTACCAGTTTAAACGTGCCGAAATCTTTGATTTTCACAGGCTCGCTATTGAATATATTATCAATAATAGCGGCGAAAAACTCACGGAAAAAAGTATCTGCCTCTTTTTTGTTCAGGCTGGTCTTTTTCGCCAGCGCATCAACAATATCCTGAAGTACAAGTTTTTCTTTCATTGGCTACGAGTTTTTAAGTTTTTCTTTTAGCGTTTGTCCGGGTCGAAAAGCCGGCGTTATTTTGGGAGGCACTAAAAAACGCTGTTGAGACAACGGATTGACCGACACCCGTTCTTGTCGTAATTTTGTCTCAAATACGCCAAAACCCTGAATATTTACACTGCTTGAATCTGCCAAATTCTCGCTGATAATTCCAATAGCCGATTCCAGCACCAGCGATGTGCGGGCGCTACTCCAACCTAACCTGTCCGACAGTTCTGTTATAAGTTCTTTATGTGTCATAAATTTATGTGTCTTGTACTATATTATACTACCTCTGCATAAACATCAAATGTATCCGCATCAATAACTTTCACCTGATAAAACCTACCCGTTTCAAGCGTTTTATCCTTTGTTATCAACACTTCCGTATCTACTTCCGGCGAATCAAATTCGGTTCTGCCGATATAATACCCGCCATCTTCTCTGTCAATTATGACTTTCAGCTTTTTGTCTATTTTCGAGCGGCTCAACTCTGCCGCTATTTCTTCCTGTACCGCCATGAGTTTGTTCATTCGCTCCTGCTTCACCTCCTCCGGTACATTGTCGCTATAATGTTCATAAGCATACGTTCCGTCTTCATTAGAATATGGAAATGCTCCCAGCCGTTCAAAGCGAACTTCCCTTACAAACTGCAGCAATTCTTCAAAATCCTGTTCCGTTTCGCCCGGATGTCCCACCATCAATGTCGTACGCAAATGGATACCCGGCGCTTCTTTCCTGATCCTTTCGAGCAAGGCTACAGTTTCTTGCTTCGTGATATTCCGCCGCATCAGCTTCAACATATTGTCGCTGATATGCTGTAAGGCAATATCCAAATAGTTGCACACATTTTCCCGCTCGCGTATGATCCGCAGCAAATCGTATGGAAATTTGGCCGGATAGGCGTAATGCAAACGAATCCATCGAACTCCTTCGATGTCGGAAAGACGTTCTACCAGTTCGGGCAGTTTCATCTCCCTATATCTGTCTAGTCCATAATACGTCAGATCCTGCGCAATAACCTGAAACTCCACTACGCCGGAAGCAACTAACCGTCTTGCTTCTTCCTCAATTTCTTCCATTGGACGCGATACGTGTTTGCCCGTCATAACCGGTATCGAACAGTACGAACAGGTACGATTGCAGCCTTCCGATATTTTCAGATAAGCGTAATGGCCGGGTGTTGTCCGCATCCGTTCCAGCGCCAGCTCGTTGTGGTAGGTTTTTCCCAAGTCGCTTATCAAATCCTTCCATGCAAATTTGCCGTAGAATTTGTCCACTTCGGGAATTTCCGCCTTTAGTTCGGTCATATACCGTTCCGGCAGGCAACCCATGACAAAGAGCTTGTTTAGTTTCCGCTTCTTTTTCGCCTCTGCGAATCCAAGTATCACATTGACGGATTCTTCCTTCGCGTCGCCGATAAAGCCGCAGGTGCTGATAATGGCAATTTCGCCATCCGGTTTGTCGGGGTCATGGCTTACGGTGTAGCCGTTTGCCAATAGTTGCTTCATCAACATTTCCGAGTCCACCAAATTCTTTGAACACCCCAGTGTGATAACGTCTATCCTGTTCTTTTCCATCCAAAAAACTATCAACCTTTGCACAAATTTCCCCAATTCATCGGGAAAATTCAGGTATAATCTGCAAAGTTAATAATATTTTCCAGAAACCATTTAAATTTTTCGTGAAAAGAATTTGAGAAATAGCCTTTTTAGGCTCAATTTGTTTCGCGAAAAAATTTTGAACAACCCTCTTTTACTTGTCCGTAACATGGATGCTGTATTCCAATAAGCAAAGATCCAATTTTGAAAGCAATGCACAATAAGCAATGCACAACTCACGCATACTCAATTATCAATTTCGGATTTATATGTAACTTTTGGTAAAGTTTTCTGGCCGAACCCATTGATAACCCCCGTTTCCCATTCATAAAAAGACTGAAAGCTGTTTCATTAATGCCTATCAGCTGCGCAATTTCCTTTTGTTTTATATCGCGCTTAAACATTTCCTCCTGCAATGCTCTTATAAGGGGTGAACGGCCACGCACAACAATCTCTTTGAACTGCATCTTTCTATCTTCGTATTCGGCGCACAAATTCCCAATACGCCCTATTTCGCGCGTATATTCATTATCCGCCCCCTGTTCGCTCAAATAGCCGTTTAATGTAGCCTCATCAATCAAAACATCACAATAGGAGGAAATTTCATCAAACAACTCGCGGCTGTCTATTTCTACAATATTTTCAAATCTTTTTTCCATATCCGTTTGTATTAAATCGTTTTGCAATCTATCTTGTCGTACTTATCATGAGTACCCAAAAACCGGATAGTCAGCAAACCGGCAGTAAATATCACGACGGCGACCATTCTGTAATTATTCCCGCGAATATTAAAGACGTATCTTTCATTTCCGACATAATCAACTGTCGGAAAATCCGACTTAATATCCGCATGTGATTTCCATTCGGATTTTTCTACAATATCAATCCATCGCTGCAACGCTCTTTTTGCATCTGCATGATTTTTTATAAAATTGTCTATTATGTCTTTGCGTCTAATATTCATTGCATCAGCTTTACAGGGCAAAGATAATATTCAATTTTCAATTTGAAAATTAAATTTGCGGAAAAGAAAAGCAAATCACAACTCAACGACCAAACAAAGAATCGACAAATTCTTTTCGGTTAAATACCTGAATATCTTCTATTCCTTCTCCCAAGCCAATATATTTAACCGGTATTTTAAACTGGTCGGAGATGCCGATAACAACGCCTCCTTTAGCTGTACCATCGAGTTTCGTGATAGCCAAAGCTGTTACGTGAGTGGCTGCTGTAAACTGTTTGGCCTGTTCAAAGGCATTTTGTCCGGTTGAACCGTCAAGCACCAGCAATACTTCGTCGGGAGCGCCTTCGACCACTTTGTTCATGACGTTCTTTATCTTGGTCAATTCGTTCATTAACCCGACTTTGTTATGCAGGCGTCCGGCAGTGTCTATTATGACCACATCGGCATTGTTGGCTTTGGCGGAGCTAATGGTATCGAATGCGACCGATGCAGGGTCAGCGCCCATCGACTGCTTGATAATCGGCACACCTACTCTTTCGCTCCAGACGGTTAATTGCTCTACGGCGGCAGCGCGGAAAGTATCGGCTGCTCCCAAGTAAACCGACAAACCGTTTTTCTTGAACTGATGGGCTAATTTGCCGATGGTCGTGGTTTTGCCTGCGCCATTTACACCCACCACCATGATAACGTATGGTTTCTGTCCGGCAGGCAAGTCAAAAGTCTCGGTATCCTGCGAATTGTTTTCGGTCAGCAGTTCGGCGATTTCTTCGCGCAGAACGGTATGTAGCGCATCCGTGCCGACGTATTTTTCTTTCGACACGCGCTTTTCGATACGGTTGATGATTTTCAATGTCGTGTCCACACCTACATCGGAAGTAATAAGGACTTCTTCCAGATTGTCCAGTACGTCCTCGTCCACTTTCGATTTGCCCATAATAATGAGCGAAAGTTTCGAGAACATGCTTTTCTGGGTCTTTTCCAAGCCCTTGTCCAAAGTCTCTTTTTTCTGTTTCGGAAAAATATTAAATAGTCCCATGTTTTGCTTGTCTTAATTTATTCTTATTTTTGTTGCAAATTTACAGAATTACTATTAAAAACAAAAACCTCTCGGCCAAATAAAGGCGGGGAGGCTTAGCTTATTTTAACGATAACGGCAGTTTAT
>JAISDH010000357.1 GCA_031264975.1 Bacteroidales bacterium | reverse complement strand
ATAGATACATACATTTGCGAAAAATATTAATGTTTATTAACGAATCAGTCCCAAACAAAACAATACCTTTACTTCTGTTCTGACGATGCATTCAAGTAATATTTGTTTTCGCTTATACTAAATAACATTTAACTGCTCATAATGTTTTCTGATGTTTGCCTGATGTTATCATCAATAGCGCTCAATAAGGCTATTCTTTACTGTAGTAAAACATATCGATTGATTCAAATCAAAGGATATATTCATGTCCTGCGATAGAGGATTACAGACAAAAAGGAAAAGATATGACAAAAACCCGGAGGAATTATTTTAGAATGTCTATTCCAATATTAATTCCCGCTACTGACTGATAAAAATATTATCTCATAAAGAAGGCAGCCATTATCAGTTTCCCGAAAGAGCGTAAATCTATCGTTGAAAAACCGTAGATTTACAACCGACAGATAAGAGTAATAAAAAATTTTGTCAGACAGCCGAAAAGATACGTGAGTTTTAGCCCGAATGCAGACTTTTTTATTCCCGTTAGGGAGTATCTATCAGTAGAAAACAAGAAAATATCCAATATCTGCATTCCGTGTGTATAACTCTGAACAAGCGGAGCGCAGCTCGGAGGTAGAAATGCGTCCTCTTTATTGGAACTACGGAATAGTTCAACTCCATTTAGAGTTGAGAAGGAGAAAGATATGCTCTGTCCCCGAGCTGCGCCTTCGGCTTGCTCGGGGTTATTCATATTTGACGCCTTCCGGCGTCTGAAATACAACTACGCTAATGATTTTGTTCCTTTGTAAATTTTTCTCCCTAAGTTGACGACACGAGCTATTCTATACGGAAATTAATTCTTCTCGTTAGCGCAACAGTTTTATACTGTATTTATAACCATTTTTTCCGCTTAAAATAAGCAAGCAAAATTAAAATGATAACCGCACACATTGCCATTAATATGGCAAAGGCATATTTTCTATCGGCGAAAGGAAGTTCAACGTTCATTCCATAGGCGCTTGTAAGGAAAGTAATAGGAAGCAACATGGTGGATATAAGCGTTAAGACTTTCATTGTTTGATTTGTTCTGTTGGCTTGGACTGAATCAAAGGTTTTTGACAATGAATAAGTCAATTCTTCATAATCTTCAATCATATCCCACATTTTTTGATAAACGTCCAAGATATTACCCCAATAATCTTCCATGTCTTCGGTTATCTCAAATCCTTGAATGTCTCCCGATTCAAATTTGTGAAATACACGCAACTGTGGTTTAAAAATGGTATTGAGTTGTATAATATTACGCCGAATGATTAGTATCTTCTCAATAGTTCGTTCTGCTTTTTTATCAAACAGTTCTCGGTTTATCTTATCTATTTCATATCCTACCTGATTCACCAATAAATAAGACTCGTTAATGAGACGATTCAATAAATTGTAAAGAATGGCGTCGCTTGAAGTGGAGATTAGATTTTCTGTAGCAGAAGGATTTTGTTTGTAATAATTATACAAATCCCTAACCACCCAATGAGAACGCCCAATGGTTATTATGTAATCTTTTCCCCAAAATATCTTCACATCTTTCGGACCTATCAGATGTCTGCCGTCGTCAAGGTACGGAAAATGAAGAATAAGAAAATAATAGTCATCGTAAATATCTATTTTAGGACGTTGAGTATAACTCTTACAATCATCAATATCCAAAGGGTGGAAATGATATTCTTCTTGTATCTTTGTCAAATCTTCATCATTAGGGCTTTGAAGATGAAGCCATTTTATTTTTCCAATTAGCAGTGTCTCTATCATAAAACTTCCTCCCTGTGTTTAAAATATGATTAATCGTTTTTACATTCTTCTTTTACTTTTTTGAGCTGCAAAGGTACTCTTTTTTGTTATATGAAAGCAAAAAAGCGAATAAATATTATCAGCAAAAAAGAAGAAAAGGGCAGCAAACAACAGGCAACAAGCAGGCACGAAGGGCGAAAGGGCGAAGGGACGAAAGGGCGAAAGGAAAACGGCAACAAGCAACAAGCAACACGCAACAGGCAGGCACGAAGGGCGAAAGGGCGAAAGGAAAACGGCAACAGGCAACACGCAACACGCAGGCAAGCAACGAGGGAAAATTGTCTAAGCTATGATTTATACTATACACAGTCTATTTTTATGCATTTCCCGTCAGGGAAACCATATCAATAGAAAAACGTGTACCGCCTGTTTTCTCTTCCCCGTAAGGGGAAGCACATCAATAGAAAAGAGATGAATGCCCCCTGACGGGCAATAAAAGCGGTTTTGTTGTTCTTCCGTTCTATTGAGATGAATGCCCTAACGGGCAATGCTCAAAATCAGACCACGCGCAGTATAAATGATTATCATGATTGTTTATCCTGATCATCCTATAATCCTGTGAATCCTGATTCAGACAATCATTAATCACTATCTACCAACCATCTTGTCACGTTTCTTTCTTCTTTGGAAAATTCTACGCCGATTTTTACGATTTTACGGTGGTCGGGCTTGTAGGGGATGGCGTAACCTTTGTCTTTG
>JAISDH010000349.1 GCA_031264975.1 Bacteroidales bacterium | reverse complement strand
AACTTGTTGCCTTCCGTGAAAAAATAGCCGGATTGAAATTCCTTGACCCTGCCTGCGGCTGCGGCAACTTTCTTGTTATCAGCTACCGGGAACTCCGCTTACTGGAATTTGACATTTTGGAATTGCTGTTAGGCAAAGAAAAAGTCCTTGACGTGCATGACGAAATTCTGGTCAACGTCAATCAATTTTACGGCATAGAGATTGAGGAGTTTCCCGCCCAGATAGCCCAGGTTGCCATGTGGCTGGTTGATCATCAGATGAATATGCAGGTACGGGAACGTTTCGGCGCCTATTTTGTCCGCCTCCCTCTGACCGCCGCCGCTTCAATCCACAACACCAACGCCCTGACAACCGATTGGGAAAGCATAGTCCCGAAAAATGAGCTTTCGTATATTTTGGGGAATCCGCCGTTTTTGGGTTCTAAAGTAATGACAGATACCCAAAGAAATGAAGTTTCTATGATTTTCGGCAATTTGAAAAATTGCGGCATTCTCGATTATGTGACCTGTTGGTATGGCAGAGCTGCTCAATATATTCAAAATACGCAAATAGAAGCAGCTTTTGTATCTACAAATAGTATATGCCAAGGCGAGCAAGTTCCTGTTCTCTGGCCTGAGTTAATGAATAAGTACGGAGTAAAAATTAATTTTGCCCATCAGACTTTCAAGTGGACCAATGAAGCGCGGGGGAAAGCCGCCGTTTATTGCATCATTGTTGGTTTTGGTTTATTTGACAGAACGGCAAAAAGGCTTTTTTATTATTCCAATGTAACAAGCAATCCAACTTCAAATACCGTTTCACAAATCAACGCTTATTTAGTTGATTTTAATACAATATTCATTACCAGCCGTTCCATGCCTCTCTGCAATGCTCCTCCTATGAGTTTTGGAAATATGCCTCTTGACGGTGGGAATTTACTTTTGTCGGATACTGAAAAAAATGCCCTGTTGCAGATTGAACCGGACGCGGCAAAGTATATCAAACCATTTATTTCCGCCCGTGAATATTTAAACAATATGAATCGTTGGTGTATATGGCTTGTTGATATTGAACCCAGCGAATTACGCAAATTACCGGAAATCAAAAAGCGCGTAGAAGCAGTAAAAACATTTAGACTTGCAAGTATAGCTCCCTCTACGAGGGAACACGCCGTTACACCGGCGTTGTTCCGCGACAGAAACTGTCCCGATTCTTTCATTGTCGTCCCCCGTGTTTCGTCCGAAACGAGAAAATATATACCCATGGGATTTTTTGATGGGAATTCAATAGCGGGCGATACCTGCATGATAATCCCCAACGGAAGCCTTTACCATTTCGGTATCCTCACTTCGTCAATGCACATGGCCTGGATGCGTTATGTTTGCGGCAGGCTTGAATTACGTTATCGTTATTCAAAAGATATTGTTTATAATAATTTCCCCTGGCCTTCTCCCGTTCAAAAACAATTTGAAACAATACAAAAAGAAGCTCAGACAATTTTGGAAATACGGATAAAATATCCCAAAAGTTCACTTGCCGACCTTTATGATCCACTTTCAATGCCAGCAGACTTAATCAAAGCCCACCATAAACTTGACAAAGCGGTAGAAAACGCCTATGGCCGCAAGTTTGACGATGACAGCCAGCGGGTAGCCTACCTGTTTGAACTCTATCAAAAACTAAGCGGGGAACTGTTTGTCGATGAGAAAAAACGGGGAAAGGGGAGGAAGATATAAATGAACCAATAAATATTTTGTTTTTGATTGGTAATGGCTTTGATATAAGCACTGGTCTTAAAACAGGATATATGGGAGAGAGAAAATGGCGTGTATGAATCACGAGGAAATAATACAACAAGCCATGTTAGGAAAAACAGACAAAACTGACGCTATGCGGCTTTTACAATTTAAACTTGACAACTACGATATTAACAATAGTGAATTATTTAAGCCAAAGAAAATATACGATCTTCTTGCATGGGAAACAGATGAAGCTAAATATGAATATAATAGCACCAGAAATGAACATGCCAATAGAGAAAAGAACTTGCTAAAGAAAGGGATTGAAACTATTAAAAATATTTTGTACACTAATAATAACGAAATAGATAAAAGAGAGGAAAAATACAATGACTATATCCAAACCCTTTAATGGTGATACAACTTGTTCTTTATGCGGTTCTCCCGCAAAAACACTGTCGCATTTTGAAGCTTATACTCATTTACAATGCCGTGATTGCGGAGAATATAGCATTACTTTACAAGCGGAAGCCGAACTAAAAAATTCCCCCGATATTAAATATATACTGTCTGGTCTGGTTTTTGAGAATTCATATGCAGGTTCTCCCATACAAATTAAATCAGGCGATGTAGTAAATATCAAAAATAAATCTGCAATAACCACAATAGAAAAAATGTATAAATTGGCAAATTATCTTTATTCAGAAACCATAAAATTAGGCTTGGGGCAAAAGATAAAAAATATACCTATGGCTTGTTGTTATGCAAAAGATAGAAACGAATTTTTTTCTCTGTGGGATATTCTTAAAACGAAAAATATTATTTTCTTTGAAAGGATTACCCATAATACGAGTGAAAGTCCGGCGATATATACAAATCCTGTATTTACAGTACAGGCAAAAACCATATTTGATAAAGGCATCAATTCTGTAGAAGATTTCATGGAGGCTTTTATGGACAACAATAGCAGGGTAAACAAAATCAGTGTGAATATAAATGATAGTACGAACAGTCAGGTTAATGTTGCCGCAGATGGTTCAACAATCAAGGCGGAACAGTATAATAATCCCGACATAAAGGAGATCATAAAATTATTGGACGATTTAATACCGCAAATCCCCAATAACCTATCCGCCGAAATTAAACAACAGATTGGAGATAGCATATCCGCAATCAAATCAGAATTGAAAATTCAAAAACCAAACAAGAGTATTATAAAAACTTTATTAATTAGAATGAAGGGCCTTGTAACTACAGCAGGTTTTTTAGCTTCCATTGCAACAATATTAGATTTTCTCAATAAAATATGATTATCAGAAAATAAAGATAATTTAGCAATCAAAAGGAATAATGGCAATGAAAACCGATTTAAATAAACAT
>JAISDH010000315.1 GCA_031264975.1 Bacteroidales bacterium | reverse complement strand
TCGATTGGAGTACGACGATTGTCGGGATTGGGGTCATGGTCGGCGTATGGACGCGAATCCCAATGTGCTGCCAAAAGAATACGTTTGTGCGCGTTTGGATTGAATATTCCGATAATATTATGTCCCTGCAATATTGTTCCATTATAGGCTTTTATTTCCAAAGGCTGGGAGAGGACGGTATCGGTATATTTTCCCAACGTATTGAGTAGAAATTCTCCACACGCTTTGTGTTCTTTTGTATTTGGAACGCGCGGTCCGAACTCTACCTGCTGTTTCACAAAATAATAGGCGGAATCTTTATCAAAATCAGGAGCTTGAACCTGTATTGATTTTGGGGTATTTTCTTTGTTATTATCCTCTTTTGCATTTTGATTACATCCTGCGATTAAAGCGCACAGGAAGATGAATAGGGTAGGGTTTACTGTCTTTTTCATTTTTTACTTTTTGTTTAACATGGTATTTACTTTATGAAGAACTTCTGTTAATTTATCTATATCATCCAGTCTGTTGTATATGGCAAAGGAAACTCTGATTGTGCCGGGTATGCCCAGGAAATCAATTAAAGGCTGGGCGCAATGGTGTCCGGTGCGAACGGCAATTCCCATTAAGTCAAGCAATATTCCGGCGTCGTAAGGGTGTTGATTTTTTAATAAAAAGGAAATAAGGGCTGTTTTTTCTTTTGCATTCCCAATGATTTTCAATCCTTCTATTTCCTGTAATTTTTTGTGACCGTATTGTAACAGTTTATTTTCATGTTCAATGATGTTTTCCAAACCGCAATCCAGCATAAAATCAATTGCGGCAGCCAATCCGACGGCTCCTTCTACGTTTGGAGTGCCGGCTTCAAATTTGAAAGGCAATTTGTTGAATGTCGTTTTTTGAAAAGATACCTGTTCAATCATTTCTCCGCCTCCCTGATAAGGAGGAAGTTGTTCCAGCCATTTTTCTTTTCCATAAAGAACGCCGATACCCATAGGCGCATACACTTTATGTCCTGAAAAACAATAGAAATCGCAATCCAATTTTTCAACATTGAGTATACAACTTTTTATTCCCTGTGCGCCGTCTATCAAAACGGGAACATGATGGGTATGGGCAATATCAATCATTTGTTTTATTGGATTTATTGTTCCAAGCAGGTTGGAAGCGTGAGAAATAGCGACTATTTTTGTCTGTTCGGAAAATAATTTTTCATAAACGTCCACTTCAAGTTCGCCGTTTGTATTGACCGGAACTATTTTAAGGACAGTTCCATACTGTTCGGAAACAAGTTGCCAGGGAACAATATTTGAATGATGCTCCATGCAGGTGAGAATTATTTCATCACCCTGTTTAAAAAACGATTTGCCGAAAGAATTTGCAACTAAATTAATAGATTCGGTAGTTCCTTTTGTAAAAATAACTTCATGCGCGTGTTTTGCGCCGATAAATAGCTGTACTTTTTTCCGTGCATTTTCGTATGTTTCGGTTGCTAACTGGCTTAAAGTGTGTACGCCTCGATGTACATTGCTGTTTAACTCCTTATAATAGGAATCAATGGCGTTAATAACGCATAAAGGTTTTTGTGTTGTGGCGGCGTTGTCTAAGTAAACCAGCGGTTTATCGTTTACATAACGACTTAAAACAGGAAATTGACTGCAAATGTTTTCAAACATATTGATGGTATGACTTAAAAAAAGAATTTGTTTGCAAATACTTTCAATGATAATGACTAAAAAAAGATTAAATATTAAATGTCTCTACTACGTAATTGTATAACTCTCAAACAGAAAAACTAATTCTATCCTTTATTTTTTATCGTTATCCAAGTTGATAGAAAATTATTTTTTCAGGTTGCAAAATTACATTTTTATTTTTATATCAATGTTTATGTTCTCTTTCGTAGAGTGAATTTTTAGAAACCGTTCTCCTGTTAAATAGATATTTTACACTGCGTTAGGTTTTGTAAGGCGTTGATATTTTATTGATTTTTATTTTCTGTCTGTAAAATAATGGTTGATTCTCTTCCGTATATTAAACAAAAGTTGTATCTTTGCGCATTGGTTTTCATACAAAATGATTTACAAAATTAAATATTGAGCGGACGATTGTATTGTTGCTCGCTCTCTTATTTTTTTTACCGAATCGTATTTATTTTTTATTTCGTACAATTGTTTTTAAAAAAAAGTATACCTTTGCAGGACAAACTTAAAATGTAGTTATTCCAAAATGGCATTAATATTCAGACATTTGGCTTTAGGAGATGCAACTAAAGATATTGCAAAATACGAAGAAATGTTTCAAAAATCATTCTATGGGATAATAGTGCCTTTTGGTAAGCAATTGTTTTCTTTTGAAAATACAATTATTTCCAAAGAGGAAGAAATGAAAAGAAATAGGATAAAGAATTATCATAGCTTTAATGATTCTGAACCCGTTAGAGCATATCAACCTCTCTATATGCCACATCATACAGGGGCGTTGTCATGCCGAAACGGGTTCTTGCCATACGATAAAAAAAGTTTGTTATACCAAAAAGAAAGTTTGGTATACCACGACGGAAATTCGATACATAGTACCGACACTGTGATTTGTCACGTCGGGACTTCGGCATGCCGCGTCGGCGCTATGAATAATAGCGCCGGCGCTATGGCGTGCCATGCTGAAAATACGGCAATTACAGATAACGTTGCGGTATATTACGAAACAACTTTGACATATTATATGAGCGTTGCAACATGCTGTGAAGAAAACGGCTTGGGTTACAATAGGAATTTGGCATGTTCCGACAGCGCGATGACTTGCGAAGAGTACTTTAAATGTTTTTATATCGCCGACAATGCATGCCAGCCTTTACAACCGACAATCCATCACTTGGGTTTGGCATGCTGCGGCGTTTTTTGGGGAAACTATCAAATGATTTTCATTGTTTATATTACCGTCAAAACATGCCAGCCTACCGTTCAGAACTCTTGTATCCAGGGTTTGGCATGTCGCGACGGTGTTTTGAGAAACAATAAAGATATATTGTACTGTCGTGAAAACGTCAGTAGGAAAAGAGTGAGTATTATATTTAGGATTGTAACCGCCAATGCGTACCAACCTGCCAAGTTGTACTTTTATCATTCGGGGTTAGTTTGTCGCGATGGTTTTTTTACTTACTCGAAAAGAATTTTTTTGCATTATTTAACCGTCAAAGCATGCCGGACATCTATATTCACTGCTCATGATTCGGGTTTGGCATGTCGCGACGGTGTTTTGAGAGACAAAAAAGAGATATTGTATTGTCGTAAAGACGACGCTACAAAAAGAGCAACTACTATATTTAGTATTTTTGCCGTCAAAGCATGCCAACCTATCGAGGTGTTGCAGCGTTTCCGGGATTTGGCATGCAGAGACGGTTTTTTAGCTTGCTCGAAAGGGATTTTTTTTCATTACCTAACCGTCAGCGCATGTCAATCTTCCTTGTTGTGCTTTCGTAATCCTGGCTTGACATGTCGCGACGGTATTTTGACATATTGGAAAAGAAACGCATCTAATTTAATCACCGTCAACGCATGTCATACAGACAAGACTAACATGTATTTTAAGCGTGTGGCATGTTGTGACGGTATTTTGGTTTATAGAAAACTTTTTATGTACGATATTTTCACCGTCAAAGCATGTCGGCTTCCTTTATCGCCCTTTTATCTCTCTGGCTCGACATGCCGCGACGGATTTTTGACTTACAATGAAAAGACTTTGTATTTTCGCGAAAAGAACAGTACAAAGAAAAAGAATTATCTAAATTCATACTCAACCGTCAACGCATGTCAGCCATTTCTTTTATCATTTCTCAATCCCGGCTTGACATGCCGCGACGGTATTTTGACTTATAATGAAAATACTTTGTACTTCCGTGAAGAGAACAGTACAAAGAAAAAGACTCGCATAATGTTTTTTTTTACCGTCAAAGCATGTCAACATTTTTGTATATCACTTCTCAATTTTGACTTGACATGCCGCGACGGTTTTTTGAGAGACTATAAGATTAATTTATTGAATTTATTTGTTGCCAACGTGTGCCAAACTCCTTTTGCCGGAAATCTTAAGGAGTTTTGGCATACTGCGGTGATTTTCTTGACTTACCAGAAAAACTTTTTTTATGTTTTTATTTCCGTCAACACATGCCATACGCCTCTTTTTTTAGCGTATAGGGGGGCTTTGGCATGTCGCGACGGTTTTGTGAAATACTGTGAGAGAACTTTATTGAATTTATTTATAGCCAACGTGTGCCAAGCTCCTTTTGCGGGGAATCTTAGGGAGTTTTGGCATACCGCGGCGTCTTCTTTGACTTACCGGAAAAAGATTTTTTTTCTTTGTTGTTCCGTCAACGCATGTCATACGCCTTTTTTTGTGATTGATTTGAGGGCTTTGACATGCCGCGACGGTTTTTTGAGAAATAATAAAAATAGATTGTACTGTCGCGAAGACGTCAGTACAAAGAAAAGATATACAATATTTAATTACTCAACCGCCAACGCATACCAGACTTTTATATTGGATTGCCATGTCTTGGGTTCGGTATGCCTAAGCGGTATTTTGGCTTATTTGAACATAAAATTAATTTACTATTTTACCGTCAAAGCATGCCGGACTCCTTTTTCGTCCTTGTATCTTTTCGGCATGGCATGCCGCGACGGTTTTTTGAGAAATAATAAAAATAGATTGTATTGTCGCGAAGACGTCAGTGCAAAGAAAATAGGTGTTAAATTTTATTACTCAGCCGCCAACGCATACCGGATTTTGATATTGACTACTCATAACTTGGGTTCGGTATGCCGAAGCGGTATTTTGGCTTACTTGGAAAAAAAATTATTTTACTATTTTACCGTCAAAGCATGTCGGGCTCCTTTTTCGTCCTTATATCTTTTCGGCAGGACATGCCGCGACGGTTCTTTTGCTTGTTTGGAAAAAAAATTGTTTACTCTTTTTACCGTCAACGCATGCCAGCCTCTTTTATCATCCTTTCGTAATCCGGGCATGGCATGCCGAGGCGGTATTTTGTTTATTTGAAAAAATTATTTTACTATTTCACCATTAAGGGATAAATTTTGAACGATGGAACTGCTACATAAAAAAGATATAATCAGAATCGTTGCTCCGGCGCGTAAAATTAGCCAGGAAGAATTGGCGCTTAGTGTTGATATGTTGGAAAGAAACGGCTACCGTGTGGAATACGGAAAAAATATGCTGGGACAATATCATCAGTTTTCAGGAACTGACAGCGAGCGTATTGCTGATATTCAAGAGGCTTTGGATAGCGATGACGTAAGGGTTATTTGGTTTGCAAGGGGAGGCTATGGAAGTATCCGCTTGATTGACCATTTGGATTTTTCAAAGTTTATAAAAAATCCAAAGTGGCTGTGCGGATATAGCGACATGACGGTTTTTCATGCTTGTGTGAATATCGTACTCAACCGACCGTCGTTGCATGCCACAATGCCTGTTAATCTACAAGGCGAGGATATGGAAATTACTTCTTTTCAATCCATGTTAAAGGCGCTCAAGACTGGTAAGGCGTCTTATTCAATTGCGCCCCACCCGCTGAACAGGGAAGGGAAGGCAAGGGGGAAATTGTGCGGTGGAAATCTTTCGGTATTATGTTCTATGAGCGGGTCTGTTACGGAATTACAGACACTGGATAAAATCCTTTTTATAGAAGATACCGATGAATATTTGTACCACATCGACAGAATGATGATGTGTTTGAAGCGTGCCGGGAAATTAGACAGACTTGCCGCCTTAATTGTCGGGGGAATGTCCAAAATACATGATAATTCTATTGCGTATGGGAAAAGTGTGGAAGCCATTATAAAGGAACATGTATCGGAATATAATTATCCGGTTTGTTTTGGTTTTCCTGCCGGACATATTCCGGATAATCGCGCTTTGATTATGGGCGGAAATGCAAGACTTGACGTAAGTAATGGTAGTGTAACTTTACAAATGACCCTTCCGTGACATACTATTGCAGACCGAGAGAAAAAGAAAACGTCTATTTACAATTCTTTGCTATCGTTATTATTTTCTCCTGCTCCGTTGTAAAGATATGGGCAACAAAGCAGGAGGGAGACGCCCTTTGGATAAACATTTTCTTAAGTTTTTTTTATATATGGGAAGTTGCCTATAAAGTGGCAACTTCCTTTTTCCTTTTGGTCAATGCTTTGTCGGTAACGTTCTTTTTACGGAGGCTTTTACTGATAGGTATGCGTAATTATTACCCTTCTTTTTTATATTTGTTCTTTTGTTTTCTCTTTCCGGATATCGTTACTTTATGGGGGATGCTGACAGGGGCGTTATTTATTTGGGTCTTGTTTCCCATTTTATTTGACATAACGGAAGAAAATGCACAGAGAAAAGCCTGTATGTATGGGTTATGCTGTGGTCTTTTATCTTTAATAGCGGCTCCGTTTATCCTGTTTCTTTTTTTTCTTTATGCGATTCTTATCTGGGAAAAATTGTACCGTGTGCGATTATTTATTATGCCGATAATAGGCGCAACTATTCCTTACATTTATTTGTTGTCCGGGTTTTATTTATCGAATCAGGGAGATATACTGTGTGAATTTGGAAATGTACTTCAATCTCAAATACGTATTGGGCTGTTTGGATTGACGGTTTGGGAAAATATGACAGTCATGTCTTCTATTTTATTGATAGTCGCGATTGCATTGGGCGTTGTTTCTTTTTTCAAAATACTGTATAAATCAGGAACGGTAATTATCTACAAACGAAAAAAATATCATGCCTTTCTTTTCCTGCTGTTTCTTCAATTTCTCTTTACGATATTTTTTTATATACCCTATCATTTATTTGTTCAAGTCCTGTTGATTTTGTTTTCGATTTTGCTTTTCCTTTTTTTATCCTACCTGAAAAGGAAGAGAATCTATATAATACTGTTTATTCTTTTATTTCTTTTTGCCTTTATTAATAATTTTGTCTAAAAATATTCATTACGCCTTATATCTTACGCCTTGCGCCTTATACTCCCCCCTTTATTTTTCGTTTCATAAAAAAGTGTTACCTTTGCATCACAATTTATATAGAATAAATAAAAACCTATAATATAAAAAAACATGGGACGATACTTAGACCCTAAAAATGATTTACCATTTAAACGTATCTTTGGAGAGCATCCTGATTTACTGATAAGTTTTCTCAATGCGTTAATGCCTTTTGGGAAAAAACAATACATAGAAAGTATAGAATATTTGCCGGCAGAGCAGGTGCCTGATAATCCTGCAAAGAAAAATTCTATAGTGGACGTTCGTTGCAAGGATAACAGAGGGAGACAATTCATTGTAGAAATGCAGATGTATTGGGATCCGTCGTTTTCCAATAGATTTCTTTTCAATGCCTCTAAAGCGTATGTCAAACAGCTTAATAAAAATGAAAATTATAAACTTTTACAACCCGTCTATGCTTTAGGCATTATTGACGCCATTTTCGACCACGAAACGCCCGAACATTATCATCATTACAAGATAGTCAACTGTAAAAACACCAAAGAAGTGATAAAAGGCTTTGAATTTGTGATGATAGAGTTGCCTAAATTTACTCCTGAAAGTTTGATGGAGAAAAAAATGGCGGTACTGTGGTTACGTTTTTTGAATGAAATAGAAGATAGAAAATATATAGAACCGGCAAAAGAACTAATAGAAAACAAATATATTCGTCAGGCAATAGAATTGTGCGAAGAAGGAAGATTCACAGAAGCAGAATTGGCGGCATACGAAAAATATTGGGATATAATTCGCACCGAGAATGCTGTTCGAGATACGAATATAGAAATAGGTATGGCAAAAGGTAAAGAGATTGGAAGAAAAGAAGGGCTGGCTGAAGGAATGGAAAAAGGAAGAAAAAAAGGAATTGCAGAAGGAGTAGAAAAAGAAAAGGAAAATATTGTTATAAACAGTTTCAAGAATGGTTTGACGTTTGAAATTATCTCTTCCATAACGGGCTTGTCTAAAGATGATATAAATTCTATTCTAATAAAATATGAATTGATGTAATGAGTTTTTTAATGGGTTTAAATTTAGTCGGTCAGTAGAGAAAGATATTATTCTCATGTTGAAACAATACCATACCTTGGGAAAATTGGAAGCGGGTTGCGATGAAGCGGGCAGGGGATGTTTGGCGGGTCCTGTTTTTGCGGCGTCTGTGATTTTTCCCTGTGATTTTTCAAATGATTTTATTAACGACAGTAAAGCCTTGACGGAAAAACAACGTAATGAACTCAGAACCGTTATCGAATCAAGCGCTTTGTCTTGGGCTGTTGCGATGGTAGACGCGAAAGAGATTGATTCGATAAATATTTTAAACGCTTCTTTCAAGGCAATGAATATGGCAATAAAACAATTGCATATCCAACCGGAATGCCTTCTCATTGACGGTAATCGATTCCGAAATCAGACCGATATACCTTACTTTTGTATTGTGAAAGGGGATGCTGCTTATTTGTCTATTGCGGCGGCTTCTATCCTGGCAAAAACATACAGGGACGATTATATGAAACAACTTGCCTCGGAGTTCTCTCATTATGGCTGGGATAAAAACAAAGGTTATCCCACTGCTGAACATCGTTGTGCCATTCAGAAATACGGAATAACGGCGCACCATCGTAAAACATTTACCTTGTTTTCGCCTCAATTAAAGTTGGAACTGTAAAAAAACGTTTTGTAAATGGAAAAATATAAGCATATTCTTTTGGTGGTTTTTCTTTTTGTCATTCTTTTTTTGCTTTCGTTTTTTCTGTACCGGACTTATTTTTATCTGGGAACGCCCCAAATAACGGCTCCGATGGCTATTCCTGATAACGCCGCTTTGATTATCAAGGGAAAAAAAGCGGGTAATGTTTTGGAACTTAACAGGGAGCGAAAGAATTTTCTGTCTATTTTATTTTCCGTCTCGCAGCAAAAGCGCATCAACACTGTTTTGAATAACATATTCTCAAAAGATAAATACAGGCAACTTGTTCAATCTGCTTCTTTGTATCTATCTATTCATTCGACTGATACGGATGATGATTTGTTGTTTGCTCTTGAGACGACGAAATATTATAATAAATTATTGTTGGATTTTTTGGATACGGTGCGTGTTGATTTTAAGGAAGAATCTTTTTTATACAAAGACAATCGGGTGTATGCCTTGCAAACGGACAACGGATTATTATATGTAAATCACCAAAACGGATTATTGTTGATGACTTTCAGTGAGAATTTGATGCGTCGGACGATTAATAAACTTTTGCTGAAAGAAAATTATCTGCAATCTGTTATGGAATCCTTTCCTAATAAGAGCAATGAGAATGCCGCGATTTATGTATATGTTCAATATCGTTGCTTTATTCCCTCTCTGAGACACAAAATACAGGCTGCGGGAATGGACGTTGGCGCTATTAACATGCTAACGTCTTTTCAATGGTCTGTTTTTGATTTGAATATAAAGAAAAAGGATGTTTTATTGGCGGGTTATACCACTTTGGACGCTTCGTTGACACAATCCCGATGGATGACCCATAAAAATAATAAGTCGGACGTTTCCAAACTGTTGCCTGTCAATGCAAATTCCGTCCTTTCCCTCAAAGCAGACAGGGTGGACGATTTCAAAAACATCAAGTCGGCGGTTCAGACTGTGGAAGATTATTTTTCCTTTATGTACCCCGTTCATATTCTTACATTTCAGGTAGAAAACGACGTCGATTTATATCATTATTTGTTGATAAAATCTGAAAATATCTCCGAAACTTCTTTTCATTTGTATAATGCCATCAGTAGTTCATTTGAAGACAACCAATATATTTTGGACACGCTGTGTATAGGCTCTTTGTTGATTGGGCATATAGATTTGTCCAACTTTGTTTTTGTCCGTTTGGGGATAAGTAGCCATTTGCCGCAGTTGGAATATTATACGGTGGTGGATGATTATGTGGTTTTTACAAATAAAAAGGAAGCTATTCTCTTTTATGCCGACGAATTGAGAAAAAATAAAACATTGAAAACATCGCAACAATATCAGGACATGGAAAATTATTTTTCAAAGGCGGCAAATATGTTTTATTACTGTGATTTTTCATCCATGAAAGCGGGAAACAATAACAACAACCCCTATTGGCAATCTTACAGGGAGAATATTCAAACAATGCGGATGCAGTTTCATGCCCAGTCGGATTCTATTTTATTGACGAATATTGTTTTTCGGATGCAATAAAAAGTTACCTTTGCAGAAATTTTTTTTTATTTCAGCCATGTTGTTTGATAAAATTATATTTGGTCCGGTTCACAGTCGTCGTTTGGGGCGGTCGTTGGGGATAAACCTGTTGCCGGAAACCGTTAAAGTATGTTCAATGAACTGCATCTATTGCGAATGCGGGTGGGGTAGGGGAGAAGACGCCTTGTTTTCCAAATTTTTGCCTTACGAGGAAATTATTTCTGTCTTGCGGGAACGTTTTCAACAAATGCGTTGCGAGCGGGTAGAGATTGACAGTATTACTTATTCGGGAAACGGAGAACCGACAATACATCCGCAATTTGCAAAAATCAATCAATCCCTTATTGAGTTGAGAAACACGTATTTCTCGGGAACGATTATTACCTGTCTGTCCAATTCGACGCAATTGCACCGGAACGATGTTTTGGAAGCATTGAAGACGATTGATAATCCGTTGATGAAGTTAGACGCAGGAACTCAATCTGTATTTGAATTGATTAACAAGCCGTTTTCTCATCTTTCTTTGGATGTTATCACCGATAATTTGCGAAAGTTTAATGGAAAATTATCCATACAAACCCTGTTTTTGCGTGGAACATTAGACGACGGCACAATTGTTGATAATACAACAGAAAAAGAAGTAGATATGTGGCTTGAACGTTTGAAGTCTATTAATCCGCATACGGTAATTTTATATCCCATTGACAGAAAAACGCCCGCAAAACAATTGGAAAAGATTGATAAAGAAACATTAAACAGCATTGCCCAAAGGGTGCAGGCGTGCGGAATGAAAACGATAGTCAGCGGGTAACGATTAATGATAAATGATTAGTGATTAATGAATAAGTAAACCGGCGGATAGCAAATAAGAGAACAAGTTTTTGCTTGCCTTTTTTCCCCTTCGCCCTTTCGCCCATTCGTCCTTTCGCCCGTTTATTCCTTGTACCTTGTTTCTTGTACCTTGTACCTTGTTTCTTGTACCTTGTACCATTCTTGTTTTATGAAGCAGAAAAATTTAATTGGTCATAGCGCAATCTTAGTTGCGAATATTATTTTCGGGTTGAACACGCCTATTTCGCGGTCGCTAATTCCCGGTACGTTAAGTCCGTACACGCTTACTTTTCTTCGTATGGCGGGGGCGGTGGCGTTGTTTTGGACGCTTTCTTTGTTTATCAAACGGGAGCGCGTCCCTTATAAGGATATTTTTTTACTCTTATTAGCCTCTTTTTTCGGTATCGTACTGAACCAGATACCGTTTATTGTGGGTTTATCTATGACTTCGCCGATAGACGCTTCGATTGTCATTACCTTATTGCCTATTTTGAGTATGTTTTTGGCGGCGATGATTATAAAAGAGCCGATTACGGTGAAAAAAGCATTGGGCGTATTGATTGGAGCGTCGGGGGCGTTGTTGCTTATTTTCAGTCATGAAAACGTAGAAATAGGAAGCGGAAACACAATCGGTAATTTGGTTATTTTATTGGGCGTTTTTTCTTATTCACTGTATTTGAGTTTGTTTAAACGGCTCATATCTTCCTATTCTCCCATAACGACCATGAAATGGATGTTTTTGTTTGCCACTATCATGTCCTTTCCGATATGTTATAAAGACGTGGCGCTTACTGATTTTTCGGCTTTGTTGCTAAATGATTATCTGCGCATTGGCTATGTCGTCATTTTTGCAACTTTCATTGCTTACATCCTTATTCCTGTCGGACAAAAGGTTATGCGACCGACAACCATTAGCATGTACAATTATTTACAGCCCATTATTGCCTCTTTTGTTACGATTATGTTAGGCATGGATATATTTAGAATAGAGCAATTATTGTCGGGAGTACTTGTTTTTGTTGGCGTTTATTTCGTTACGCGAAGTAAATCAAGAGCACAGATGGAAGCTGAGAAACAAAATCTGCTTAAAGGCGAGCAATCGGTAAAAAAATAAAAGAACTAACAAGTAAAAACAATGGATAAGAGGACGATATTACAAATAATGGGATGCAAACAACAGTGAAATTTTTATCTGATTTACATATAGTTATAAATAAAAACAATTATTGCCTAATATTTATCGAATAAAAGTGATGATAATTGAAAAAAAAATATTATCTTTGCAGCCTAAATATTCGTAAGAATATATAATACTTAAATTAAAAAGCAATGGAGAACAAGCATTCGAAAGCTATCCCTGTTGACGTCGTATCAGAGCTAAAAGATTTGATATCGAGGGCATGCGAGTTGCTGTTACCTTATGTAACGCCGCTCACGCCTGAGGAGAGACATGCTCTGCCGAAAACAGGAGAGAAGACGTTCGGTTTTGTTGAAAAATCCTTTGAATTGGCAAATCAAAATTCAAAGCTATGCCCCACATATTTTGATATGGCGGGATTTCGCATAGATATTGAAGATATGATTGCTTTGCTGGCGCTTAGTAATTTAGCGAGACAACTCTTTGAGTACATTGATGATACTGCCATGGTTGCAGGGAGCGAAGCCTATCAGGCGGCGCTTATTTTCTACAATTGTGCAAAGGTTGCTGCTCGTCAAAATGTACCCGGCGCAAAGGCTGTATACGAGGTATTACAACCTCGTTTCCCTGGTCCGAAGCCTAAAAACAGCAAAACAACGCCTGAAAGCGATGACAAAACTGTTTAGAATTTCGGTTTTGGTTCTTTGAAAGCAGTATTTGACTTTTGAAGAATCAAAACCTTTTTTTTGAAACCTAAATTTAGCTCTCTAATCATTGAATTTGTTTCTCAGAGAAATAAATTTCTCTTTTGGAGAGGTAAAATTGTCTCTATAAGAAGCAAATTTGTTTCTTATAGAAATAAATTTGACTTTTGGAGAAATAAAATTCTCTTTTGGAAAAATAAATTTGTCTCTTAAAGAAACAAATTTCTCTCTTGGAGAAATAAATTTGTCTTTTGAAGAAACAAATTTGTCTCTCGAAGAAACAAATTTCTCTCTTAGAGAAACAAATTTCTCTCTCGAAGAAACAAATTTCTCTCTTGGAGTAATAAATTTGTCTCTCGAAGAAACAAATTTCTCTCTTGGAGTAATAAATTTCTCTCTCGAAGAAACAAATTTCTCTCTTGGAGAAACAAATTTGTCTCTCGAAGAAACAAATTTCTCTCTTAGAGAAACAAATTTGTCTCTCAGAGAAACAAATTTCTCTCTTTGAGAAACAAATTTGTCTCTCAGAGAAACAAAATCGGAGATAAAAGCATGAAAATCAGAATTTTGGAAATGGAAATCGAAATTCAGAGAATGGAAATTGGAATTTAAAACGTGAAAATCAGAGTTTAGAGAAATAAAATCAATAAAAAACAAAGATAAAAGAAGAATCGAAAATTAAATCATGGAAAAAAGAGATATAACAGGAAAAAAATATTACAAAGAATTGTCCATAAAACCGGTTAAACGGAATATGGAACATTATTGTTTCATTGCCGTTAGGACGGGGAAGGAGCCTTTGGAGTTTTTTTCCACTATTTTTCAACAGACTAATTATTTATTTCAGTTGTCGAAGTCTGTATTGGAGATGGTTGCGCGGACTGATTATTTTTCATTCCGTTCGTTTGAATTTCAGGATACATTATCGGATAACCTTGCTTTTTGTATTGTCAATAAATCCACGCATCAAGAACAGTATCTGTTTGGAAAAGATGAAAAAAACGCCTGTTTCGTTTTACATCCGAAGTATTGGAAATCAGGGAGAAATCAACTTTCTCTACCCTTTAGCGATATGGAAAGCGATTCGGAAGATGAAAAAAACGATTGGGATTTGTTTAAAACCGATATGGGACAATTTTCAACCAATTTGACGAAAAATATAGATTATCTCTTTCCCGTAGAAATACATACGTATGAGATACTTAAACCTTTGTTTCTCTATTTTTCAAAGATGAAATTTTTGAATTATACGCTCATAAATCCAAAGGATGTTACGGATATTGATTCTTTTTTTCCGCATTGGTTTGCCCACGTGGAGCAGTCGGGAAAGGTTATGGATATTCCTTTTTAAACAATCGTTGTTCTACGTGATGTATAATGAAAACAAGCGACAAAATATACCTTTGAAATGATAAAAATAGCCTCAATATCAATGACAAAAGAAAGAAGATTTGTTAAAAACAACGACCATATATTGACGTCTAAAAAAATATTTAACTGCTTTTGTAATTGTAGCGTTATTTTTTTTAATATTTTTGCATTCTTGTTTTATTGAATCTTGAGAACATTTAACTATATAGTAATTAAGGCAAAAGAAAATAAATAAGTATGTATATATACAAATTCAGATTATTATTTGACGAAGTAGAAGATTTTGTTCGCGACTATGAAATTTCAGCAGGACAAACATTTAAGGAGTTTCATGACATTATTGTCCGGACAATAACGGGTTTGGGTAAGCAGGAGTTAGCCTCTTTTTATATCTGTGACAGAAGGTGGGAGAAAAAAATAGAAATAACGCTCATCGATATGGACACGGATGAAGATATAAATGCTTCGGATGAAGAAAATATCTCCAAAATGATTATGTCCGACTCTGTTCTAAGTGATTTCATTGACGACCCGCACCAACGTTTGATATATGAATATGATTTTTTTAATGTAAAAACGTTCTATATCGAATTGTTGAAAACGACCGAAGTCAAAACGAGGAAAAAATATCCGCGCTGCATACATCATGCGGGGGAAATTCCGACGTCCATGTTTAATTTATCTCCGGAAAGTCTAAATCTTCTTGATATAGAAGATGATTCGCTCGAAGATGAGGAAATAAAAGATTATTATGACGAAGAAGATATACAGTCATTAAATGAGGATATTGAAATCTGATAACGGGAGGGAAAATAATATCCTGATTGTGATTGCTGGCGCTACGGCTGTGGGAAAGACTGCATTAAGTATTGAACTGGCAAAAACATTGCAGACGGAAATTTTATCTGCCGACGCGCGTCAATTTTACAAAGAGACGGTTATCGGCACGGCTACGCCTTCCATGGACGAACGACAGGGTGTTATTCATCACTTTATCGGGCATTTATCCATCTTTGACTATTATAATGTTGCCATGTACGAAGAAGAAGCGCTGAAACTTCTGAATGAATTATTTAAGAAGAACCAATATCTAATCCTCACCGGCGGTAGCGGACTCTATATTGATGCAATTTGTTCGGGCATAGACGCATTACCCGACATAGATATTCATTTAAGAGAGAATTTGAAGGAACGATTGGACGCGGAAGGGCTTCCTTCTTTATTGAAAGAGTTACAATCATTGGACGAAGCATATTATCATGTAGTGGACAAACAAAATCCTAAACGCGTCCTGAGAGCGTTGGAAGTCTGCCTGCAAACCGGTCAAACTTATACGTCTTTGCGCACGCAACCCGCCAAACAACGCCATTTTGATATTGTCAAAATATGTTTAACGCTGGCAAGAGACACGTTAAACCAACAAATTAACCTGCGTACGGACGAAATGCTGAAAAACGGTTTTTTGGAAGAAGCCAAAGCATTGTTTCCTTACAGGGATTTAAATTCTCTCAATACGGTGGGCTACAAAGAATTGTTTGCATATTTTGACGGTAAATATTCTTTGCCAACATGTATTGAAAAAATAAAGACCCACACAAGACGCTACGCCAAACGACAAATGACATGGTTTAGAAAAAATAATGAATATCTTTATTTTGAACCGTCTCAATATGATGATATTATAAACTTTATTACAAATAGAAACAAAGAAGGTTTTTTCCTTCAAAAAAATATTTCCTGTTGAAGTCGGCTTGGAACGATTTTAAACAGGAGCGAAATAAGAATAGCAAAATGTTTTACCAAACGAATATTTTTACTACTTTTGCAACTCAAAAAAATATATTATATTTGAACAATGAATTTAAAAGAAATTTTATCGGTACCCGGAAAAAGCGGTCTTTACAAATTAGTATCTAAAGGAAAGAATAGTTTTATAATAGAATCATTGGCAGACGGTTCGCGTATGCCTATTTTTGCCTCGCATCAGTCGAGCGCATTGAATGATATTTGTGTTTTTACAAGCGATAGAGACGTCCCTTTGAAGGAGGTTTTTGAACGAATATTTCAGGACGCTCAGGGAGACAAAGTAGCAGAAAATAAGATTAAAATTGTTTCCGAACTGAAAAACTACATGGAAAAAATACTGCCGGACTATGATAAAAACAGGGTACATGTTTCCGATATGAAGAAGATATTTACATGGTATAACATCCTGCATGAACATAATTTGCTCTCTTTTGACGAGACAAACGTCGATGATGAAACAAAAGCGGATAACGATACCCAAACAAATGATGAAATAAAAACAGAAGAAGAAAATACCAAAACAGACAATGAAAATTAAACGGTCATCACTATTAACCTGTTATAAAATAAAAAAATATATCTCATGGATAAAAAATTAAAAAACAATATTATCTTAAAGCATTTTATTGCCTTGTGTATTTTTGCGTTGATTACGCTCATTTACTTTAAACCCTTGCT
>JAISDH010000245.1 GCA_031264975.1 Bacteroidales bacterium | reverse complement strand
AGGACATATTAAGTTTAGCTATGCTTATATGGACTAAAGAAGATTAGTTGATTTGATGGGAAAAATCAGATTAGCCATTATTTTGATATTTATTAGTTGTTATCTCATAAATCTTCCTGCTTCGAGCAGGAAGATTTTGAGTTTTATCAGCGTTGCGGAAACCCATACGCCAAAAACGCTAACCATAGATGCAAGCGCTTATGATAAATGGGTGTATGTATCTTTTGCAGAAGGAAAAGTGGTTGAGGTTTCCAATTTTAAAAATGACCTCTCCTGGGACATTGCTTTTCACCGTACGGATATACGCCTAAACGGTGGCGCGTCGGGAAAAGGAAAAGGAGCCGGACTTGAAACCAACGCCACCGAATTAAACGCTGTAACACTAATCCCATCATCAGGTTATGTGTCGGATGTTATGGACAACATTCAAGTTAGTATGATGAAAAAAGTAGCGTCTCCCAAAAATGTAAAACTATCCGCATGGGTAAGCAAAACAGGAATGCCCCCTACATATAAAATCAGTAAGAAAGTATATATTATACGATTGGCGGAAGGACGGCATGTAAAGATTAAATTTCTGAACTATTTAAATACCAATAACAAAGGCGGGTATGTCAAATTTACATACCTGTATATGGATTGATTGTAAAAAAAGTAAATGTTTTATTCGATGAAAAAAATTAGAATAACTATCCTCTTATTACTCATTAGTTGTTATTACATAAACCTCCCTGCTCAGAACAGGAAAGTAGTAGGTTTTGTCAGCAACGAATCCTCTCATGAAAGGGTGGCATACGCTACTGTTTATGTGAAAGAACTGTCGGACGGAGCGGCAGCGGATGAAAACGGAAAATGTATACTTAATTTGCCAAAGAACGGCGAATATACTTTTTCTGTTCAGGCATTGGGATTTCAAAAAAGAGAATTTGTCTTGAATATCCGTAAAGATACAACAATAAATTTTACCCTGAATGAGGATATTCTGAAGATGGAAGAGATTGTTATTACAGGCACGCGAACGCCCAAGATGTTAAAGGACGTTCCCGTTCCTACGCGTTTAATTACTTCGCAAGACATTCAAAATACGAATCTTCGGAATATAAAAGATGTATTGGAAACAGAACTTCCCGGTCTTGAGTTCACCTCGCATGGCGGTTCTATGAATATCAATATGGCTGGATTGGGCGGGAAATACATATTATTCTTGGTTGATGGGGAACGCGTTGCAGGAGAAACCCGCGATAATGTAGACTACAATCGATTGGATATTTCCAATATAGAACGAATAGAAATTGTGAAAGGTTCTGCTTCTGCCTTGTATGGGTCAAGCGCTATTGGCGGGGTGGTGAATATTATTACCAGAGACGCTTCGGCTCCATGGCAGGTAAGTCTTAATTCTCAATACGCTTCATACGCGCAACAACAACACGGAGGTAGCATTGGTTTTAGAAGACCCAAATTTAACAGTATGACAACCGGAAATTTTAAATATTTCAGAGGGTATACTCTACAGGATAGCGAAGGAACAGAATATATTTACAAGGATGAAACAGTAGTAGATACTTCCAAATATGCTACCGACGTCAAAGGATATAAAGACTTTTCGGTTAATCAGAAATTTATTTATACCCCTGTTCGGCAACTTAAATTAACAGCCAAAGGAGGTTATTATTGGCACGAAGACCTGGGGCTGGCGAAAAATAACAAACGTAATGATTTGTACCATGGAGGAAACGCTTCCCTGCGGGCAAATTGGGAGATAACAAAAAAACAAAACATAGAATTTGCTTACAATTTTGATTTGTACAACAAACTTGACCTTTATTTAACAGAAGAAATGGCAGGAGTAAAAAAACAAAATTACAGCAACATACAGCATACCGGTAATATTTTATTCAACCAATTGTTTAGCGAAAAAAATATACTTACAATCGGAACGGAGTTTATGAATGATAATTTATTTACCTATCAGTTCAGGGACGAGCGTATTTTTCAAAGCTACAATTATGTTTTATTTGCGCAGCATGATATTACGCTATGGAAACAATTCAATATCGTTTATGGCGCTCGTCTTGATTACTATACAACATTTAAACCTCATATAAGTCCGAAAGTATCATTCATGTACAAATGGAAGGATATTCGTTTTCGGGCTTCATACGGAGGCGGGTTTCGGGCGCCGTCTTTAAAGGAATTGTATACCGACTGGGACCATCAGGGAATGTTTCGCCTAATGGGAAGCAGCGATTTGAGACCTGAAAAAAATCACAACTTTTCCTTATCCGCCGAATATACAAAAGGAATCGTCAGCGCCTCTTTGATAGGTTACTATAACTATATTGAAGACCAAATTACAACGATGTGGAATGAAAAGGAAGATACAGCCTTTTATGTCAATCATGGTTTTGCACAAATAGCTGGTATGGAAGCCAATGTACAAGTCGAAACGAAATTCGGACTTTCTATAAAAACTTCGTATGCCTATACTTATACCTATTCATTGGATGAAAATGGAGAAAACATTTCCGATACGCGCCCACATTCCGCGACAATTCGTATCGGGTACCAATTAAAAAAAGGAATCTACCGGTTGAATCCCATTATACAGGGAAAAATATTGGGAGCTTTGGATATGAAAGGATATTCTTCCAGTAGAGAACAGTATTATACGATTCGCTATCCGGTGTATACTTTATGGAAAGTAGTAATCAATCAGCAGATATATAATGCCATTTCGTTACGATTAGGCGTTGATAATATTTTCAATTACAAGGCAAAACGACAAACCTTTAATTCCTCCCTTACTCCCGGACGAACCTATTTTATGGGCGTATGTTTAGAGATAGACAAATTGTT
>JAISDH010000165.1 GCA_031264975.1 Bacteroidales bacterium | reverse complement strand
TACACCGTGATAGGTTGTTGTTTCTCTTGGTATCGTATTTCGATGTTGTTTATTTCTGCGATAGACAGTTCTATATACGAATATATGGTATTTTGCCATCCATTAACGAAATAAATAGCATCACAATTAATCAACAATTCTATTCGTCTTTTGGTATCGTCGCTGTTGGAAGCAACGATTGAAATACCTCTTTCAGAATGTAGTTGCTCCAAATTTCCAAGCTCTAATACAGATAGTTGTCCCGATATGTATATTCTCATAGATTCACATTTGCACCACGCTCATTTTATCATAGAAATACATATTCAATGCCAAAACAGAAATTCTATCAAAAGAGATGATTTTTTCCTTTTTGACACGACAAAAAAAGATTGTAATTAGATGATAAAGAAATAGTAAATAATTCCAGGTATCTTATACGAACGCAACTTTCATCTCTCAAAAACAGTTCCTCAGCGTTTGACAACTAAAATTCCTGTTCTCTCTCCTAACATTTCCTGTCTCACCCTTGTTTTTCTGCCTTCACTATTCAGATAATTGCAGGATATTCATTGGTTTTTTCCAATATGGGATAATATTTTCCATTTAATTATCAATTCTTTAAAACAAAATACATTTGTAAAGTCATACTTCATACAATTTTCAAGATACTATCTTCGTTTGATGTTAAAAATATTTATATATTTTTTTGGTATCAGAATATTAGTTCTCTAATTTAGTCATTAAAAAGTAATCAATCATGGAAAGAACAACTGTGAAATTGTATTCGTTTTCGTTTAGCGAGATAAAAACATATCTCTTTGCCTTATTATTTATTGTGGGAAACATAGCGTTACCTCAACTGTGTCATCTTATGCCTCATGGAGGAGTGATGTGGCTTCCCGTTTATTTTTTTACACTCATCGCCGCCTATAAATATGGTATCGGCGTGGGATTATTAACGGCGGTATTGTCTCCGATGATTAACAGCCTGCTGTTTGGTATGCCTCCTGTGCATAGTTTACCGGTTATCTTGACAAAATCTATTCTGTTAGCATGTGCGGGGGCATACGTTGCCTATCGTTTTGGGAAAGTTTCCTTATTGGGGATTATTGGTATTGTGTTGACATATCAGCTTCTCGGCTCAATAATAGAATGGGCTATTGTTGGAGATTTCATTCATGCCCTGCAGGATATTCGTTTGGGTTTACCCGGATTGTTGGTACAAGTCTTTGGCGGATACCTATTTCTAAAGCTAATTGCCAAACTGTGATAATGGGAAGTAAGTCGTTAGAAGAAGTAATGATTCGCTTTCGGGAAGTTGAATTTCAGGAAACGTTCGACATGATAGTTGCTATTACGAATGGTGGAATAATTCCGGCAGCCATATTGAACCAACGCCTTGACATTACGATAGAATTATTGAAAATTAATCTGCGAGACCGGTATCAGAATAAAAAATATGATTATCCTCAATTAGTGCATCCGATTAATTTTGATTTTGAAAATAAAACTGTCTTACTGGTAGACGACCGTGTAAAAACAGGCGCAACTTTTGGGTTTGCTTCCGAATTACTTCAAAAGGCAAAGAAGGTAAAAACATTTGCCGTCAATGGAAAAGCGGATTATAGTCTGTATGATGAAGATTGTTTTAGATTTCCCTGGATATTGTTTTAATCAAATAAAAGTAATAAGAGATAGCTTTCTGCTATAAAGAATAAGAATAGGAATAGGAATATGGATAGACGAGATTTTTTAAAAGCTCTGGCGTTAAGCGGCGCCGCCTTTACCCTCAAACTAAATGGAGGGATGGATATTTTTGCCCAGTCAGTGCAAAATACTCAAACTGGTAAGGCTGTAGATTTGGTTGCCGTAATGGGAGGCGAACCGGATGCAATGTTCAAAAAAGCCATTGCTGAAATGGGAGGAATAAACAAATTTATCAAAAGCGGATATAAAGTGGTTGTCAAACCCAATATCGGTTGGGATAAAACTCCGGCATTGGCAGGAAATACCAATCCTAAGTTGGTGACGGAAATTGTTCGTCAATGCGTTTCCGCAGGCGCTAAAGAAGTTGTCGTCTTTGACCATACCTGCGACGATTGGGTCAAGTGCTATAAAAATAGTGGAATAGAAGCAGCAGCAAAAGCGGCAGGAGCTAAAGTATTGCCGGCAAACGAAGAATCGTATTATCAAACCGTTTCTCTGCCACAAGGTAAAAAACTGAAAACAACAAAAGTTCACAAAGCCATTTTGGAATGTGACGCATGGATTAATGTTCCCATTTTGAAGCATCATGGAGGCGCGAATATGAGTATTTCCATGAAAAATTTAATGGGGATTATTTGGGACAGAAGAATATTTCACAGCACTAATCTACAGCAATGTATTGCGGACGTGTGTACTCTTGATAAAAAACCGGTATTGAATGTAGTTGACGCCTACAGATTGATGAAATCAAACGGTCCCCAAGGACGGTCGGAAGCGGATGTTGTGCTGACAAAGGGATTGTTTTTGTCGCAGGATATGGTGGCGGTAGATACTGCTGCAACAAAATTTTTTAGTCAGGTACGGGATATGCCCTTAGACCATGTAAAATATCTGGAAAACGGTCAGACACTGGGAATCGGAACCATGGATATTGACAAGTTGAACGTGAAGAGAATTAAAATGTAATATTGCACATGTTGAAAAGTTTACGGGTAATTATATCTGCGCTCATTCTTATATTGATAACCTTTTATTTCCTTGATTTTGCAGGTATATTATCTCATCAATTTCATGTGTTGGCGCATATACAATTTATTCCTGCTTTACTGTTTGTAAATATTGTTGCGATTGTATGCATTATAGGGATTACATTATTATTTGGACGGGTATATTGTTCTGTTGTTTGCCCTATGGGTATCTTTCAGGACGTGGTAAGCAAAATATCAAAACTTGTAAGTCGAAAGAAAAAACGATACGCTTACCGGAAAAACAATCCTGTCTTGCGGTGGTCTGTTGTGGGCGTCGCTATCATTACTTTCTGTCTGGGATATACATTTATATTGGGGTTGATAGACCCTTACAGCGCTTACGGGAGAATGCTTGTTCATTTGTTTAAACCTGTTTACCTGCTGGGGAATAATTTGTTGGCAACAGTCTTTAACCATTTTGGGAACTATACCTTTTACCGGATTGAAATTGTAATGCAAAGTCTCTATGCGTTTATAATCGGAATATTTACCTTGGGTATCGTAGGATTTCTGGCATGGAAAAGCGGAAGACTTTATTGTAATACAATCTGTCCGGTGGGAACTGTACTTGGGTATGTCGGCAAGTTTGCACTTTTTAAAATACGAATCAAGACAGACGCCTGTAACCATTGCGGATTGTGCGCCAAAGAATGCAAGGCTTCATGTATTGACAGTAAAGCCGGAACGGTTGATTACAGTCGTTGTGTAAATTGTTTCAATTGTATTGACAGTTGTAATAGAGAAGGGTTATCGTTTACGGTAGCCGGAAAGAAAATGAATCGGAAAAACGAAAAACAAAAAAGTATAAACGAACAAAAAAGACAGTTTCTACTCTCCGGATTGGCAACTGCCATCGCCATTCCTGCAACGTGGGCACAAGGAAAGGCAAAAACAGTGAATGGAGGGAGGCGTACTGTCCCTATCAGTCCTCCGGGAGCGGTGGGAGCGGAACACTTACTGCATCATTGCACTTCGTGTCATTTATGTATTGCCAAATGTCCGTCCAATGTACTGAAACCCGCATGGATGGAATATGGCTTCGGTGGAATTATGCAACCGGTAATGTCTTTTGAAAAAGGGTTTTGCAATTTTGATTGTACTGTTTGTTCTAATATATGTCCTAATGGGGCATTAAAACCGTTGTCGGTAGAGGAAAAACATTTGACGCAGGTAGGGCGTGTTGTTTTTGATGAAACGATGTGTGTAGTACACCGCGAGGGAACCAATTGCGGCGCCTGTTCGGAACATTGTCCTACGCAAGCGGTAAAGATGGTACCCTATAAAGACGGTTTGACAATTCCTTTTGTCGACCCTGATATGTGCGTGGGATGTGGAGGTTGTGAATTTATCTGCCCAACTCGTCCCTATCGCGCTATTCACGTAGAAGGAAATAAAATCCAACAACAGGCAAAGGCTTTTACCGTAGAACAAACAGATGAAAAGGAAATAACAGATTTTGGTTTTTAATAATATTATATTACAAAATGGGAACACTATTGTTTTTAGGTATCGGAACACAAGAAATTATATTAATCGCGCTTATAGTCTTGTTGTTCTTTGGCGGAAGAAAAATTCCGGAGATGATGAGAGGATTAGGCAAAGGCGTGAAAAGTTTTAAAGACGGTATCAACGGAATAAACGACAATAAAGGAGAAAAAGAGCAAGAGGAAAAAACAAATTCCGAAGACGCAAAAGAATGAACATACAAAAAGGAAAAGCATATACTTTTTGGGAACATTTGGAAGAATTGCGGTGGGTAATTGTTCGGATTGTGATTGTTGTGATTGTGTTCATGTTTATTGCATTTTTCAATAAGGATGTATTGTTCAACATTGTATTGGCGCCGCAGAAATCCGATTTTATATTGTATCATTTCTTTTGTTTCATAGCGGAACAGATTTCTTTTCCGGCTATTTGTCCGGGAGAATTTCATGTGGATTTAATCAATACGCAACTTTCTTCACAGTTTCTTATTCACATGAAGATTGCATTTTATGCGGGGATTTTGATTGCATTTCCGTATATTATCTATCAGGTTTTTCGGTTTGTATCACCTGCCCTGTATCACAATGAAAGGAAATATGCGTTCCGGGTGATTTTATATTCGTCATTACTTTTTTTCTTTGGGGTTTTGTTGAATTATTTTCTCATTTTCCCCCTGTCTTTCCGGTTTTTGGGGACGTACCAGGTAAGCGCCGAAATACATAATACGATTAACCTGTCTTCCTATATCAACACCTTTCTCATGTTGTCTTTAATGTTAGGCTTGACGTCTGAGTTACCGGTCATATCGTGGTTTTTCGCCAAACTTGGCTTTTTGACCGATACATTTATGAAGAAACACCGCAAACATGCCGTTGTAATCATATTGATTGTTGCGGCTATTATTACGCCCACGGCAGATGCCTTTACCTTATTACTCGTATTTTTTCCTATTTATTTATTGTACGAAGTAAGTATTTTCATCGTAAAAAACGCTATGAAAAGGAAGAAGGGCGAAAGGATGGAAGGCAGCAGGCAACAAGCAACAGGCAACAGGCAGGCAAGCCGTGAAAATAATGATTAGTGGTTAGTTGCCTATTAATCCACGATAAATGCAAAAAGGAAATAACTTTTACAGACTTGCAAGTGATTTGTTGTTATACTTTGCGCGGTCTGGTTTTTGAGTATTGCCCGTTAGGGCATTCATCTCTTTTCCATTGATATGTTTCCCCTACGGGGAAGAGGAGATAGGCGGTACACGTTTTTCTATTGATATGGTTTCCCTAACGGGAAATGCGTAAAAATAGACCGTGCTCAGCATAGTAGATAGATTTGAAGTTATATGAAAGTATGTTGCTATTAACGAGCT
>JAISDH010000090.1 GCA_031264975.1 Bacteroidales bacterium | reverse complement strand
ACATGCAACAAGCAACACGCAGGCATGCCACGAAAAAGGCAGCAGGCAACATGCAACAAGCAACACGCAGGCATGCCACGAAAAAGGCAGCAGGCAACATGCAACAAGCAACACGCAGACATGCCACGAAGGGAAAAAGCGAAAAGAAAGCTTCTGCCCGTAAAGTCTGCGCATAGTTTACCCCCGCACCCGCAGGAGCAGAAATATTTTGCCACGTATTTTTTTGTTTGTAACTCGTATTACTATTCATTCTAATATTTTTTTTCGATACTGTTTATCTTTTTTTTTGTCCCTTACTATTGTTTTTTCCTATACCTTCCTACTGTTTAATATTCGACTATTCTTTTTTAGCTATAGCTAACGCGGCAAAGATAGTCATTTTTTTTATACGAAATACACTTTGCACTATTTTTTTCCATTTTTCTTCGTGATTTGTTTTAATAGTCTATTTAACATACTGTCATTGTGTGAGAAAAAAACAACATTCATTGTCATTTTTTTTTCGCAAGTAGCCAAAAAGAGGAGGTTCGAGGTGCATTTTTGTCTGTCTTGAGAGGTATTTTGGGCGACAAAATTTTATCTTTTGGATGAATTTCTCTACGAAGTGGAAGAAAATAGTGATTCGTGGTTATTTTCTTTCGCCATAAGATAAGCACGCAGATGACGCAGATTTTAAAAGATGACCGCAGATTTTATTATCTGTGTAAATCCTTTTAATCTGCGTCATCTGCGTGCTAATAATCTATTTGTTCCTCGTGGCTTGCCCGCCTGTTGCCTGTGTTGCCTGTTGCGTGTTGCTTTATTCCTCGTGGCTTGCCCGCCTGTTGCCTGTTGCTTGTTGCGTGTTGCCATCTTCCCTTTCGCCCTTTCGCGCCTTCGCCCCTTCTACCCTGTCTTTCACGCCTTTGGTTTGTTTTTCTTTTGGGAGGAAATTATTTTTTGAACAAATACAATAATTACATTGAAATTAGTGTTATCTTTGCACGTAAATTGTTGTAAAAATAGATAAGGAATAAAAAAATAAATTAAAGAATTATGGAACTAAAAAAATCAGTAAAGGCAGATTTAGAGAATAAAAAGTTGTCATTCTTGTTAATAGGAATTGTTATTGCACTTTTGTTGGTTTACTTGGCATTTGAACTTGTTGGTTCAAAAGGGAGTTCGGAAGTGGTATATGCAGCTGCTATTCAATTGGTAGAAGAGGAAAAAGTTATTCAAACGGAACAACCTAAAGAATTACCGCCTCCTCCTCCTCAACAAGTGAGTCAGACTATTATAGAAATAGTTGCTGATGTTGTACATGTTGAAGACTTTAACGTTAATGCGGAATCAGATGAGCATCTGGAAGTAGAGGAAGTTGTATACGTAGAAGATACAAAGGAGGAAGTGGTAAAGGAAGCCGAAATTTTTACGGTTGTTGAAGAACTTCCTGAATATCCGGGTGGAGATGAAGCTCGTCAACAGTTTTTGCGGGATAATTTGGTATATCCAAGAATCGCTCGTGAAACAGGTTTGGAAGGTCGCGTGCATGTAGGATTTGTTGTTGAGCCGGATGGTCGGTTAACCAATTTTAAAGTGGTTAGAGGCAGAGCGCCTTCTTTGGACGAAGAAGCGCTTAGAGTAGCGATGCTAATGCCCAGATGGAGACCGGGTAAACAACGCGGAAAAGCAGTGCGTGTACAGTATCAGTTGCCAATAACATTTACGTTATATTAAAAATTGAAAGGTAAATAAGAAAAGGCTGTTTGCAGAAATAGCCTTTTTTTCATGATGCTAATTCATTTTATGAAGAATAACCAAGACCTCATAGAACAGTCTATCAACGAACTGAACTGGAATATAGCGCCTCATAATTTATATGAACCTATACATTATGTTCTTGTTCAGGGTGGAAAACGGATTCGACCTCAATTGTGTTTATTATCGGCAAATTTGTTCGGATGCGACAGCAAACAGGCAATTTATCCTGCTATCGCTTTGGAATTGTTGCATAATTTCACATTGATACATGATGATATAATGGATAATGCTTCTTTACGAAGAGGAAAAGAAACTGTATATAAAAAATGGAATACCAGTATCGCTATTCTTTCGGGAGATGCATTATTTGCAAAATCTTATCAATATCTTCTTCGCTATTCAGGGAAAGAAATTTGTTCATTAATCTCTCTCTTAACCCATACGGCGATTGAAATATGTGAAGGTCAACAGTTGGATTTGGATTTTGAAAACGAAAAAACCGTTACCATAGAACAATATCTTGACATGATACGCTTAAAAACAGCGGTTATGTTGGCAGCCTGTTTAAAAGCCGGAGCCATTGTTGCCTCTGCATCCGAAGAAGAACAGCAGTTGATATATGATTTTGGGATAAATACAGGATTGGCATTCCAAATACAGGATGATTTATTGGACGTCTATGCGGATGTAAGTAAATTTGGAAAGAATACAGGCGGAGATATTGCAGAGAATAAAAAAACCTATATGTCTCTCAAAGCAATGGATTTGGCGCAAGGCGAGGACTTGAATCAATTACATGATTATTTTTCGTCTTTGCATTTTAACAGGGAAGATAAATTCTCTAAGGTAAAGTCTATTTATAACAAGTATAAAGTGAAAGAACATGCCCAGGATTTGATTAATCAATATTATGACAGGGCACTTGCTTCTTTACAACGGATTAATGTAGAACAGGTCTCGAAACAGCCGCTTATCGATTTTGTAAGTCAGTTGGTGAACAGGGATTATTGATGAGCCTATGATAGATAAGTCTATTTATAGCAAACGAAAAGGGTGGATATTATTTATTTTTGTTTTTGTTGCTGTCGTTTATATTGTACGTTTGTTTTCCTTACAGGTGCTGGACGACAAATGGAAAAAGGGCGCCCAGAACAATGCTTTTCGTCATGTGGCTGATATTCCGCCTCGCGGATTAATTTTCGACAGAAATGGAGAAAAGTTAGTAGATAATGAAATATCATACGACTTAATGGTCGTTCCGCGTAATATCCGTTTTTTGGATACTTTGGAATTGTGCAATATATTAAACATTGATACGGCAGAATTTAACAAGCGCTTAAACAGAGCAAAACGCTATTCAAACAATGTCCCGTCCTTATTTGCGAAGAGGTTGCCTCCACAGATGTACGCTTTTCTTACAGAGCGTTTGTACCGGTTTAAAGGGTTTTATATTTATCCCCGTACTGTGCGAACATATTATACGCAGGCGGCGGCACATTCATTGGGATATATTGCCGAAGTGAATTATAAAGACATGGATGAAGACGCCTACTATACGGTTGGCGATTATATTGGTCGGAGCGGAATAGAACGTTCGTATGAAAATGTATTGCGAGGGGAGAAGGGGCAGCGTATTGTGCTGGTTGATAATTTGGGGAGAGAAAAAGGCTCTTATGATAATGGAACGTATGATATAGCGGCTATTCCGGGCAAAAATTTATGGGCGTCTATTGATAAGAATTTGCAGGAATATGGGGAGTTGCTGATGCAGGGTAAACGGGGAAGTATTGTTGCAATAGAGCCTTCTACGGGTGAAATATTGTGTTTGGTAACAAGTCCTTCTTACGACCCGTCTTTGCTGGTGGGAAGTGAAAGGGGAAATAATTATATGAAACTGCATCATGATTCTATCAATAAACCTTTATTTAATAGAGCCTTAAATGCGATGTACCCGCCGGGGTCAACTTTCAAGCTGGCGAATGCGCTTGTCTTTCAACAATCGGGAATAGTGAATGAGCATACCTTGTATAGTTGTCAAATGGGTTTTGCTTATGGGAATCGTAAATTGGGATGTCATGCTCATCCGTCGCCTTTGAATGTGTCGGGGTCGGTTCAGCATTCGTGTAATGCGTGGTATTGCCGAGGATTTAAGTCCATGTTGGAAAACCGAAAATATTATCGAACAACACGCGAAGCATACGAAGATTGGTACAGGTATATTTTGAAATTGGGATTTGGACAGAAATTTGACACTGATTTATCATACGAAATTGCAGGAATTATTCCTTCGGCAGATTATTATGACAAGGTATATGGGAAAAATCGCTGGCAGTCCACATCTATTATTTCAATATCTATCGGTCAGGGGGAAATATGCGCTACTCCTGTACAGTTGGCAAATTTAGTGGCGATTATTGCCAATAAAGGGTATTATTATCCGCCGCATTTAATTCGCGCTATCAATCATCGGGATTCGTTGAACGATAGATTTACAGAAAGAAAATCTGTTGGAATCAATCTTGAATATTTTGATAATGTGATAGAGGGAATGGAACGCGCCGCTTCGGGGGGAACGGCTCGCAGGGCGTCTGTACCGGGTATACGTGTGGCGGCAAAAACGGGAACGGCGGAAAATCCTCCTAAAAAAGACCATTCTCTTTTGGTTTGTTTTGCTCCGGTGGACAATCCTAAGATAGCTATTTCTATCATTGTTGAAAACGGCGGCTTTGGAGCGACATGGGCTGCGCCTATTGCAAGTTTGATGCTGGAACGCTATCTAAACGATACGGTTGTGAGAACTGATTTGGAGGCTCAAATGATAGAAGGTAAAATTCATTATTGGTAATGGTATGAAAAACAAACCGGATTGGCTATTGATTTTATTGTTTTTTCTTTTGCTCATTGTGGGATGGGTCAGTATTTATTTTACGGTTTATCAACAGGGGGGAGATTTTTCAATGGATTCAAATTATGGCATGCAGTTAATTTGGATTGCGTCCGCGTTGTTTATCGGGTTATTTGTTCTTGTTATCCACAAGCGGTTTTATTACAATTTTGCGGCATACATATATATGTTTTTTATTGCCTTAATTTTATTGGTATTTTTTATTGGGATAGAACGTTCGGGGGCGAAGTCCTGGTTGGGGATTGGCGGATTCGGCATACAGCCCGCTGAATTTGCAAAGTATGGCGCCTGTTTATTACTTTCCCGATTCCTGTCTCTTCACTCGTGCGATTTAACCAAGTGGAAGCAGGTATTGATTGCGGCAGTTATTATTTTGATTCCGGTAGGTTTGATTTTGTTGCAGAATGATACGGGTTCTGCGATTCCTTTTCTTTTTCTCATTTTTGCGTTGTTCAGGGAGGGCTTATCTCCATGGATATTAATTGTTGGGATTGCTACTGTTCTTTTGTTTGCATTGGTGGTATATTTTTCGCAATGGATGATTATGGTTGCGTTGACGGTTTTGTTTTTAGCATTTATTATTTTGTTTTACAGGAAACGGAAACGTTTTTGGACATTGGCGATTGTTTATCTTTGTGCGATTGGTTTTGTTTTTTCTGTTGATATTGTTTACAGAAACGTAGTAAAGGAACATCAACGCAAACGTATAGAACTCTTATTGGGTAAAATAGACGACCCGAAGGGGAGCGGATTCAATGTAAATCAATCCATGATTGCGATAGGTTCGGGGGGATTGCTGGGAAAGGGATTTGGAGAAGGTACCCAGACGCGATTGAATTTTGTACCGGAACAGACCACCGATTTTATATTTTGTACCATAGGGGAAGAACACGGTTTTGTGGGGGCTGTTTTGGTCATTCTTCTTTATATTTTTTTCATTTGGAGAATTATTATTTTAGCGGAGAAATGCGACGATGCTTTTGTTCGGAGTTTTGGTTATTGTATTGCTTCTATTTTCTTTGCTCACATTATGATTAACATCGGAATGACCATTGGATTAATGCCGGTTATCGGTATACCATTACCTTTTATCAGTTACGGAGGTTCGTCTTTGTGGGCGTTTACGTTGATGATATTTACATTTCTGAGTATGAGTAAAAACAAATCCATCATCAATATGTATGGAACAGAAGATGATGTTCAGTGATTAAGTGGGCAGCAAGCAACAAGCAACAGGCAACAGGCAACAGGCAGGCAAGCCAAGAAGGGCGAAAGGACGTAGGGGCGAAAGGGCGAAGGGAAAAACAGTGGACGGGTGGAGGATTGAAAGACAGCGCCAGCCTGAAAGGCTGAAATCAACAGCACAGCGCAACGCGCTGTGGATAGGAAGCATCTAAAAAACCAAGCCCCAATCGGGGCGTAATCGATAGAAAGGTGCAAGGACGAAAATAATGTTAGTTGGTTAATATAACCACATAGCAAATAAAGATATACTAAATGTATGATTCATTGAATTGAGAGGTTACCCTTTAAAGGTAGCCTTTCTGCTTTTTAGCTTTTGTCTGAACTGTGATTTATTTGATTTGAATGATTAAACTACCTTCGCCTTCAGGCGAA
>JAISDH010000067.1 GCA_031264975.1 Bacteroidales bacterium | reverse complement strand
GCTCATTATGGAATAAATACCAACCAAAAACATTGGAAAGACGAATTGTATAAACAAGTCAAAAACAGTTGTTCCTTTTCTCGGACAGACTTTATGGGGGTACAGGTTTCCGTTTTGGATATAGACCCTCAACTTGCAGCAGATATGGCAAACGAAATTGCAGATTATTATGATGTTCTTAAACGTAAAATTATCAAGCAACGTTCCGAAGAGGCTTTCGTTATTCTGCAGGATGAAATGGAAAAATATGAAGAACTTACGACGGCGCTTACCGATTCGTTGTCTAAGATAATGAGTTATGGGGTTTATGACTATGAAAGTCAGTCTGAAGGTTTGATGCAACAATATGCAAAAGAAATAGCAAACGGAAATACAACAGGCGCAAAACGAATAAAAGAAGAATTATCTATCCTGGAACAATGGGGACCTGTTTATCTGGCTATTCGGGACAGGATTCACTTTTTGAAAAGAGGACAAATGGGTTTACAGGAAAAATATCAAAGCATGAGAGTGGATGCGGATTACAGTCTATCTCAAAAATTTGTCATTGAATATGCTGTCGCTTCCGATAAAAAGGCATATCCGAAAAGGTCTATTGTCGTTATAGTCTCTACTTTCTGTTCTTTGGCTTTCGCTTTGTTATTAATCATTGGGCGGGAAAACATTAAACGAACGTATGTTGCCGCACGGAAAAAGTCGCAGGAAAAATAATCATTCACATTATAAGTAATCATTTTGAAGAATCTGTTAACTAAACTCCAACTATTTTTACAACAAAATAAATATCGTATTTTTGTTTTGTTATCCTGTTTGGGGTTCATTTTGTTTTGTGCATTCTTTATATCCAAGGAAAAGTTTTGGGCGCCTTATTTGGTTTTTGGGCTTATCGGGATTTATATTCTGGTATTTCATTTGGATAAGTTCTTTTATCTGATGGCTTTTATTATTCCTTTTTCCGTTGAACTGAGGGATATAATGCCGAAAGTAGATTTTGGATTTTCGCTTCCCGGAGAATTGATGTTAGCAGGGATAAGCATTGTATTTTTATTTCGTATTTTATTGGAAAATTCATATCCTTTGATTATTACAAAACATAAAATCACTCTGGCTCTTTTATTCTATTTATTTTGGATATTGATTACTTCCATTGCAAGTACGATTCCGATTGTATCTTTCAAGTTTTTTATAGCAAAACTGTGGTTTATTATCCCTGTTTATTTTCTGTTTGCACAATATCTGAAAAAGGATATTCGCTCCGGCGTTACTTTTTTCCTTTGTTATGCAGTGGGTTTGGCTATTGTTGCCTGTATTATCACGAATTGGCATATACAGGTGGCAGGCATAAAGAATGTTGCATATCGTGTAACGGCTCCCTTTTATAATGACCATACGGCGTATGGGGCGGCATTGGCTTTTTTTATCTCTATATTATCTGTCATTCCTTTTATCAAATCTGTGCCAAAATGGCAGCGGTCGTTGTCATTAGTATGTTTATTTCCTTTGTTTATAGGGTTGTATTTGTCTTTTTCCCGTGCGGCATGGTTAAGTCTTCTCATTTCGTTTGGGCTATGTCTTATCTTATTATTGAAGATACGAATTAGGAGGGTGTTTTTTGTTTCGGCTGTTATGGCTATTTTGCTGGTTTCGTTTCAAAACGAAATTATGAACCGGTTAAGTAAAAACACGCAGGATTCTTCTGCCGGCAATTTTGCAGAACATATACAGTCCATGACGAACATAACCTCGGACGCTTCAAATGTAGAACGGTTGAACAGGTGGTCTGCTGCGATTAAAATGTTCAAAGAAAAGCCGATACTGGGATGGGGACCCGGCACCTATCAATTTAACTATGCGCCATATCAAAATCCCGCCTATCGAACCCGCATTACAACAAACGCCGGAACGGGAGGAAACGCTCACAGCGAATATCTCGGACCTTTATCCGAATCAGGATTAGTGGGATTATTATCTGTGCTTGCATTAATATTAATTGTTTTAAGTACAGGCATTAATGTATATCGGCGGTCGAATAATCAGCATATAAGGTTGCTTTCATTGATGTGCGTTTTAGCATTGACAACTTATTTCTGTCATGGCATTCTCAACAATTTTTTAGATACGGAAAAGTTAGCTGTTCCGGTATTTGGAGCGATGGCAATTATTACTGTTTGCCATATATTGATGAAACAGGAAAAGATTCAGGAAAACATTATAGAAAATTTATAGAGCAAGAGCGGGCTTCCTTTGTCCGGATTTCTTTTTTTTCTCTATCGCCCTTTATCTGTAATTAAATTTTTTTGAAAGACTATGAAAGAAAATGAATAAGTTTACTTTCATTTCTTTAAAGCGATAACAAATAAAGATATAAATATTTGTGGGTTTTTCCTCATCAATTTAGGCGACGCAAACAAATAAAGTATTACATTTCCCTCTTCTTATTCCTATTTTTTTATCAATTTTCTCTATTGTATTTTAATATGTTACAAAAATAAATGAAAAAAAATGAAGGTATCAGGCAACGAAATGACCAAAAAAAGTATCATATAGGTAGAACATTTTTGTTTGAATAATTTTAAACAGTACAATTATGAGAGAAACAGTTTATAATTTTGGAGAGGGAAGAAATCATTCTTCCAAGCATGTAACTAAAGTTAATGAATACATTAACAAATTATTAATCATTAAACTCAAGAAAAATAATATGAGAAAAATAGTATTTTTAGTATCGGTTTTGGTTGCTTTGGCAACGACCCTGCCTGCACAAGTTACGCGAGAACAGGCGGATATCATTGTACGAGAGTATCTGCAAAGTGAAAAGATAGAATATGAACTTTTGTATATCTATGTAAATGCTCTCAGTGAAGAAGGCATTACGATAACAACTTCCAACGAAGAAACATTTACTGCAAAATATGCTTGTTGGGCTTATTATCTGGATGAAAAAGAACCTGTTAAACGTCGTTATCTTTTTGTAAAAGGAGGAGACGGAAATTTACTGGAAGTAATTGCTAACAATGATATTACTCCCAGAGATTTAAATCAGTGGGTACCTGTAGAAACAACCGGCTTGGTTGAAAGAGACGGAAATAATATCAAACTACTTTATCCCAACCCGACTACAGGCAAATTAACTATTGATAATGAACAATCGAAAATTGAGAATGTAGAAATTTTCGACGTTATGGGTAAAATGCAGAAAGCTACAACAAACAAACAAAATGGAGAAATAACAATAGATATTTCTCATTTTCCTGTAGGAGTTTATTTGGTGAAAATCAAAACTGAAGTAGGTATTACAACACAAAAAATAATTAAGTATTAATTTAAAAAATCAAATGTCATGAGACGAATAATATTATTTATGGTCGCTACTCTTGCTTTTCTTTTTGCAAGAGCGCAAATTACGCAATCTGCATCTGACAGTATTGTATTGCAACGCATGAGCCAGGAAACAAGGCAATATACCTTGTTTGC
>JAISDH010000023.1 GCA_031264975.1 Bacteroidales bacterium | reverse complement strand
AAGCCACGGAAACAGATTCCCCGGCCGATGTTCCGTCCTGTCAATCATCGGCACCGTGATATAAATGAAGAGCGCCCACCCAACCAGATGGGAAACAACAAGCAACGCTTTCTTATTTTGGGGCGAGAGTGTGTACATTCTCCGTTTTTTTTGCTGCAAATGTACACGAAAATTTCAACTCTCACTGATTACAGTCGATTTTTCTTGACAAAAGTTTGCTTTGCGCATCAAATCTGCCATTTTATTCGGGAAGCATATTCATCAATAAAGCATTCGGTTAATTTTTAGTCTTGACAAACCAATTACATTGCTTATCTTTGCAAAAAAAAATCAATAACTTGATGATAACGCGAAGAAACAGAATAAAAATTGCTTTGGTTGAGCATAACAAAACAGGAAAATAGCTTGTTGATATGCCAAAGAAATGAATTAAACGACGAAGAATAAGCGTATGAGGAAAGATGGTAATAAGAAAATCAAAATCATGGTTGGTTCAACGGTTTACGGGTTTGAAGACCAGCTTTCGACAATCGTGTCACAATTAACAACTATGGGATATGGGGTGTTAAATTCGCATACAGGTACAATAAAAGTCAATCCCGAATTATCAAATTTGGAGAACTGCCTGAATGCGGTGGACGAATGTGATTTGTTTTTGGGAATCGTTCGCCCACATTATGGAAGTGGCAATATCGGGGAGAAAAACATTACTTTTGAGGAAATCAAACGGGCTATGGAATTGAAAAAGCCCTACTGGTTTTTGGTGCATCGTGATGTGATTTTTGCTCGCCAGTTGTTCAAAAAGATAAAAACCAGAGACAATGCTAAAAAACTGTTTGATGTAATTGATATAAAACCGAATAACTTGTTTGACTACAGGTGCATTGAGATATATGAATATGTTATCAAACAGACCGTTCTGCCGGAATTACGTAATGGCAACTGGGCACAGGAGTTTTACCGGTTAGACGAAGCAATGGCGTACATAAATACACAATTTTCAGACAGGGAATTTATTATGACTATACTAAAGCAAAAGGAGGCAAACAATGGAAAGTAACGATTTGATTATAAAAAATCTTTTGCAACAAACAGCAAACGACCGGATTGAGATTAAGACAAATGCTACACTTGATGCTATCGCCAAGACAATCACGGCATTTATCAACGGGCGGGGAGGCGATCTGTTGCTGGGCGTGGATGAAAATAAAAAAATACTTGGCCTGGACAATGCCCAACAATATACAATTGAAATTCTGGATTATTTGACAAAAAACATTGTCCCCACGGCACCTGTTTCCGTAAATCTTATTCACTACAATTCCAAACCATTGATTTTAATCGGCGTATGGGAAGGCGCCAATAAACCGTACTCCTACAGATTAAAGATATACAACAGGAGTAATGGGCGAAATATCATAGCAGGGAACAGGGTTGTTACACAACTGATAGAAAACAGAAAAGCAGCAGATTCCAACTGGGAACGAATGTCGGCGCTTGCTGTCGAGTTGAGCGACCTTGATTTGTATGAAATCAAAAAAACAATAGATATAGTTATTGAAGGAAATCCGGATAAAAAATTTGCCGACGAGGAAGATTTTTTAATTCAACACGGATTGATGCTCAATGGAAATCTAACAAACGCCGGTGTGTTGCTTTTCGGGAAAAATCCGGCACGCTTTATTCCGCAATCAAAAATCCGGCTAACAGTTTATCCCGACAGAAAATCAACCAACGTTTTTTTGGAAGACAAATACTTCGATGGGCATATCTTCAGCAATATCACTAATATTTTCAATTATTTGGACGCTCTATTCGGAAAAACTATTCGGGTAGATGGCTTGCTGAGAACGGAAAAGAAAAACTATCCTGAACTTGCTCTGCGCGAAGGGATATTAAACGCCATCGTTCATCGTGATTATCATTCTTTCAAAGGATTTATGCATATATCCGCTTATGCCGACCGTACCGAAATCAGCAATTACGGTGGTCTTCCCGATGGCATTTCCATTGCCGACTTGAAGAAAGAACATCCTTCCATATTGCGTAATCCCGACATTGCCAATATTTGTTTTGTCCGTAAGTATATTGAAATGGCAGGTTCGGGTAGCATCCGTATGCTGGCGGACTGTAAAAAGAACGGTTTTAAAATGCCTGTCTGGAAAGAAGCGAACAACATACTCACGCTTACTTTTCCCGATGTATTTCATGCCAAAAGTGAGGGCGCAAGTGAGGGCGCAAATTTAGATATAGAAGGCATAAGCGGGAATGTAAAAGTGGAATTGCTTAAAATTTATTCCTTTATAAAAGAAAATCCGTCGGCAAAAGTATCTGATATTCAAACGTACATCAATAAAAGCAATGCTACTGTTGAACGGTATTTGAAAATATTAAAAGACAACAGATTGATAAGTTTTATTGGTTCCCGTAATAATAAAATAGGAGGCTATAAAATTGTTGACACCGCAAATGATGTACATAATTCGGAGACATGCTAACGACAAAAAATACAGGCAATTTAGATCTCTTAAAACTCCCAAAGGCAGCATTTCTATGTAGCCGCCGGGCGCCCCTGCCTCGGTTGTTTTGAAACGAGTCAAAGAAAGTGAAATCAAAACCAACATTCCAACTCAGCCATAGATTATCTCATCATACAGCGCCCTCATCCGTTTCCGCAGATGCAGTACGGCGTAATGTTTGCGCGACAGGAGAGTGTTTGTCGGGACGCCGGTTGTCCGGGCGATTTCCTTTACCGGGATGCCGTCCAGTTCCGTCAGTTCATAGATTTCCCGCTGTTCGGGCGGGAGTTCCGCAAGCGCGCGCTCCAGCTCCGTCCAGA
>JAISDH010000485.1 GCA_031264975.1 Bacteroidales bacterium | reverse complement strand
AATCATTTATGCCGTGGCTTAAACCATTTATGCCATGGCTTAAACCATTTATGCCGTGGCTTAAATCATTTATGCCGTGGCTTAAATCATTTATGCCATGGCTTAAATCATTTATGCCGTGGCTTAAATCATTTATGCCGTGGCTTAAACTATTTATGCCGTGGCTTAAATCATTTATGCCGTGGCTTAAATCATTTATGCCGTGGCTTAAACCGTTTAAGTTGCGGCTGCAAAATTCAATTGCCGTCAAGCGGATATTATGTAAACATGCATTAATATAAAGGTATATGCCAAAAGCGACAAAGGCAATCTTCCTGAGAGTTGCAGTGTCCGAAAAACGGCAAAACGCTATAACTTGCTGATATTCAAATAAATGGGGGGGGGGGGGGTAAATACAAACTATTTTTCCGGAAGGTTTTTCCGGCGCCGAAGAACAATATGTCTGAACAGTTTTGCATCTGACTTATTAAAAATGTTTATAAATTTCGGGGGCAAAAATAATAATTATTTTTTGAACAAAAAGAATTTTATTTGAACTTTTATGTTGGACGATTGGTAAATGTTGATGTATCATTTCGTTACAATTGAAAAATTTTTACCGTCTGAACTGTGATTTTTTTTTGATTTGAATGATCGGCAGGATGTTCGTCATTATAAACGCAGTAAAGCAATCCGGAGTATCCTGTTTCCAGATTGCTTCACTGCGTTTATAATGCCGCTTTTCGTAAGTAGCACATTAAAAGCTATTTTCTGACTGGGAAAATGTTCGTCATTGCGAATAACCGTTTCGTACCGCAACTAAGAGCGAAATGACGCTTGGTCAGGACATAATAATGGCATCCCTTCGGGATTTGATGATTGAGCTTATTATTAGTACATTAGCGGGCTGTTATATGAAAGGTGGCAATGGTTACACGTTTCCAACGTATAATATAACAAAATCAAATGCTACCCTCGTCAGGAAACGAGGGTGAGGAGGAAAAAACCTTTTGCGTAACTAACCCGGATATATCATATAATCAAACCCCATAAACTCTTAGTTCTTAGTTTTTAGTTCTTAACTTCCAAGTACCAGATAAATTTTCTGGTTGGGATTATATGGAGTTCCTTTTTCAGGAGACTGTTTGACAATTGTTCCGATTCCCGAATAATACACCTTCAATCCTTTATTTTCCAGCAGGAATACAGCGTCGCGCAAGCCCATTCCGGTAACGTCCGGAACAATTCCGTTTTTTACGGATATTTCCGACGTCTGCAATTTCCTGTTTACTTCTTCTACTTTAAGCCAGCCGTCGCTGTCAACGGGAATATCCAGACCAAGTTTCCTCGATACTGTCGAAAGATTTTCTCCCCTGGCGTTTTTCACGACGGGGATATTCACAGTATTTCCGGAAGGCATGAAATTTTTCTCAAGATAGAGCGCGTATATTTTGTCAGCAACTTTCCCGAATACCGGTACGGATGTTGAACTTGCGGAAAAAGATACTCTTTCCGTTGTATTCAGGAACCTCGAGTAAAGCACCACGATGCACGAATATTTCGGTTTTTTCTCGGGAAAGTAACCGCAGAAACTTGACATTTCGCGGCTCAATTCGTTTTTGGAATACTTTCCACCCTGCAGATTTATCATGGCGGTACCTGTTTTTCCGGAGATACCGTACGGGCGACCGGCAATCTGCTGAGCCGAACCCTGTCCTACAACCCGCGACAGCACCATTCGGACTGTATCCAGCGTAGTCTTGGAGCATACTGATCTGCTAATTATTTCCGGCTCGAATATTTCGATCTTTTCAGTATTTCGCCTGATCAAGCCGCGCGCAAGCCTCGGATTGACCATTACCCCGTTGTTTGCTATTGCATTATAGAACGAAAGGATATGAATCGGAGACAATTGTATCTGGTATCCATGCGAGATGCGGAGCATTGATTTATTGTCCAGTTTTGTATTTACATAAGGCGGAGGATCATCCATATTACTTAGCTGATCAGTTATTTTCAGGCTTTTGATGGCTTCGATAAATTTATTCACATTACGGTCGAAAGCCTTGTCCACCATGTTTCCGGTACCCGTGTTTGAGGACAGCTCTATTATTCTGGAAACGGTCAAAAGCGAATCAAACTTGTTTTCTTCGCTAAATATTCTCCATATTTTCGTGCTGAATTTTTCGTAAAGACTGATCTTGCCCGTTTCCAGGGCAAGCATCAGGGAGACGGTTTTGAATGTCGAGCCGGGTTCTATTGACGCCTTTGCCGCATTGTTGTAGATATCGCGGATACTGCTGAAATTTTCTTCGTTGTACTTTCCCGCATTTGCAATAGCCTTTATATCTCCCGTTGAAACATCCATCACTATTATTGTGCCTCCGATCAGTCTTTTATCTTCGGATATCTTGTTTCGCAGAATCACTTCGCAAATATCCTGCATCCGCGGATCTATTGTTGTTATTATATTGTCGCCGTTTTTCAGATCTTCATTATAGATATTTTCGATGCCGGAGACTGTATTGTCTCCACTGACAGTTCCGATAGCCGAATGAGCAAAATCTTTTCCGAAAGGATATGTTCTGTCGGCTGCTTCCTTTGTATATATGCCGGTTATATTTCTACTCCGTTTTGCAAGATACGGACTGCTGAATATTTCATTTCTTTGGACCAGGTCTATTTTATCTCCTAAAATATTTTTTGTGCTTCCCTCTCTATTTTCCGCCTTAATTCTGTTGTCATACAAATATTTGTAGTAAGTGGCAGCCGTCCCCCCCAGTACTTTTGAAAGCGAGCCGGACAAGTCCTTATACACGTTTATCCGGAAAGTGTCCAGCGTTACGGGATTCTTTTTATTCGTGGAAACTTTCCGTCTGTCAATTGTGAGCTTCTTTGACCTTCCGACATTGAAATCCGCAAACAGGTTATATTTTGGAAAATATGCAGCAAGCGCCTGTCCGTCGAATGACAGTATATCGCCTCTGCGGAATTTTTCTTTACTCTCGTTTTGTATGCGCGCTTTTTTCTCCCGGTCTTTCAGTTCCGTATCTGACAGGACAGATACTGCAAAACCATAGCAGTATATTGCAAAGAAAACGAATCCGCAGTAAAAGAACAGTGTCCACCCGTATATTCTGCCTTTTTTTTTCATTTTTCCACTTTAATCGGAGGGCTTGAAGGCTCTTCCAAATTCAAACCGTGTTTATTTACCAGATTACTGATATTTTGATAATTGCCATACTCGTTGAACTCTTTCAGTTTCATATTGTATTTTGCTTTAATCTCCAGCAGTCTTTCTCCCTGTCTGTTCTGTTCCCTGATTTCCAGATCATATACCAATCCGTTGCTTATATAAAATATTGCCAGAACAAAAAGCAGGGCAAAGTATCCGGAATGTTTTTTTACAAAGCCTATTACAATGTCTGCATCGTCATTGGGACTGGGGCTTGCCATTATCCGGCTTAATATTTTCTTTATTATTCCCATTTCTTTTCGGCTATTCTTAATTTTGCGCTTCTCGAGCGGCTGTTACAGGCGATTTCGTTC
>JAISDH010000462.1 GCA_031264975.1 Bacteroidales bacterium | reverse complement strand
TTACTGCGAACGCCTTCGAGACACGCTCCGGACAAATTGTCTCCCGTACATAAATCAACAAAACTGTTCAATGTGTTTAAAGAACATAAAGAATGGAGCCAAATCATGGACGTTCCATACGCGGGAAATTTGGGCGAGATAGTAAAGTCGGGAAAAGCCAAGGAATTAGTACTGATTTCCGAAGCATTACACGAAAAAAAAATCCTAAAAATTGTTGATGAGATTGCGCTGAGAGACGATATTAAAATGATACTTATCAGCGGACCTTCTTCATCCGGAAAGACTACTACCTGTCGTCGATTGGCTGTTCAATTGGGCGTTTTGGGTTACCATCCTATACAAATTTCTTCCGATAATTATTTCGTAGAAAGAGAACAAACGCCTAAAGATGAAAAAGGAAATTATGATTTTGAACATATCAAAGCGCTTGATTTGGAACTGCTAAATCAACAATTGACCGATTTAATCGCTGGAAAGGAAATAAAAACGCCTACCTTCGATTTTCAACAAGGGAAAAAGCTATGGACAGGTTCGACTTTAAAATTGGATAAAAAATCTATTGTCCTAATGGAAGGGATTCATTGCTTAAATCCGATGTTAGCCAAAAGTATAGAAGATTCCCTTACCTACAAAGTCTTTGTTTCCGCGCTGACTTCTTTAGCAATGGATAAACATAATCCCATTCACTCCAACGACAATAGACTTATACGCCGTATCGTCAGAGATAATAATTACAGAGGTTATTCTGCCACAGAATCTTTGAGAAGGTGGGAAAGCGTAAGAAACGGAGAAGAAAAATGGATATTTCCTTATCAGGAAAATGCAGACGTCATGTTTAATTCGGCGATGCTTTGCGAATTAAGTCTCTTCAAAAAACATGCTGTCCCCCTATTGGAACAAGTTCCCGAAAATGTAAACGAACGCACAGAAGCTATCCGATTAATAAAACTGTTTAATTACTTCTCAGAAATATCCGAAAAAGATGTACCTCACCTTTCTATCTTACGGGAGTTTTTTGGAGGAAGCGTCTTTGAATATTAAATATAACGAAAAGGGAACAAGGAACAAAGGACAAAGTAGGCAAGCCATGAAATTGTCTGAATCAGGATTCTCAGGGTTATAGGATTTACAAGATGAAATTAGTGATTAATAGACGCATAAGCGATAGCATAAGTCTGAAAGGTGGAATCAACAGCACAGCGCAACGCGCTGTGGATGCGTAAAACACACAAAAACCAACCCCCAATCGGAGCACAATCAGCTAAAAAGACACAAGGAAACAATCTGAACTATAACTTTAATGATTGAATATGATTAACGATGAAAAGCGCCAACCAACAACCATTAATCATTATTCCTTCACCTTGCACTTTATTATGCCAATAATATTTCGAGCATTTTAATGGCGGCTTCACTAATAACGGTACCGGGTCCAAAGATAGCCACAGCGCCTGCTTTATAGAGAAAATCATAATCTTGAGCAGGGATAACGCCTCCTACGATGACTAATATATCAGGGCGTCCTAATTTTTTTAATTCTTCAATAATTTGAGGAACGAGCGTTTTATGTCCGGCTGCCAATGAAGATACGCCTATGATATGAACATCATTTTCTACGGCTTGTTTTGCGGCTTCTGCGGGAGTTTGAAACAAGGGTCCCATATCAACGTCAAAACCCATATCTGCATATCCGGTCGCAACAACTTTTGCACCTCTGTCATGCCCGTCCTGTCCCATTTTTGCAATCATAATACGCGGACGACGACCTTCTTTTTCTGCAAAGAGGTCTGTCAACTCACGCGCCTTACTAAAACTTTCGCTGTTATTCGCTACTGAACTGTACACTCCTGAAATTAAATTTATTTTTGATTTATACCGACCATATACTTTTTCCATTGCCATGGATATTTCACCCAAAGAAGCGCGTTTGCGTGCTGCATCAATAGACAATGCCAGCAGATTACCTTTTCCCGATTGGGCGCATTCTGTAATTGTATCCAATGCTTTTTCTACTTCGTCATTATCACGTTCTGCTTTCAATTTTGTCAATCGGGCAATTTGAGCTTCACGAACTATCGTATTATCTACCTCCAAAGTTTCTAATGGAGCTTCTTTCTCCAAACGATATTTATTTACTCCCAAGATAGTTTCTATTCCTGCGTCAATTTTTGCCTGTTTACGAGCGGAAGCTTCTTCGATACGCATTTTAGGAACACCTGTTTCTATCGCTTTAGCCATTCCTCCTAATTTTTCTACTTCCTGTATATGTTCCCATGCACGGTGTGCGATAGCATGTGTAAGATTTTCTACATAATAAGACCCTGCCCATGGATCGACAACACGGCAAATATTGGTTTCTTCCTGAATATAAATTTGTGTATTTCGAGCAATACGGGCAGAGAAATCCGTTGGCAATGCAATTGCTTCGTCCAGCGCATTGGTATGCAATGATTGAGTATGTCCCAATGCGGCGCCCATTGCCTCTATACATGTACGGGCAACATTATTGAACGGGTCTTGTTCCGTGAGAGACCAGCCGGATGTTTGACAGTGGGTACGCAACGCCAAAGATTTTGGATTTTTGGGATGAAATTGTTTGACAATCTTCGCCCAAAGCATACGAGCCGCCCGCATTTTGGCTATTTCCATAAAATGATTCATCCCTATTCCCCAAAAAAAGGATAAACGGGGAGCAAAAGAATCAATATCCATACCCGCATTAACTCCCGCCCGCAAATATTCCAATCCATCAGCCAATGTATAAGCCAATTCTATATCACAGGTAGCGCCTGCTTCTTGCATGTGGTATCCCGAAATGCTGATAGAATTAAACTTTGGCATATTTTTCGACGTAAACTCAAATATATCGGCAATAATCTTCATCGAAGGAACAGGAGGATATATATAGGTGTTACGAACCATAAATTCCTTTAAAATATCATTTTGGATTGTTCCCGATAACTTATCCATAGAAATACCCTGTTCTTCTGCCGCTACGATGTAAAACGCCAAAACAGGCATAACAGCGCCATTCATTGTCATAGATACGGACATTTGGTCTAATGGAATCTGTTCAAATAATATTTTCATATCCAAAATAGAATCTACGGCAACGCCAGCCTTACCCACATCTCCGACAACACGTTCATGGTCGCTATCGTAACCGCGATGAGTAGCCAAATCAAACGCAATAGACAATCCTTTTTGACCGGCAGCCAGATTTCTGCGATAAAAAGCATTGGATTCTTCTGCCGTAGAAAAACCTGCATATTGTCGTACTGTCCATGGTTTCATTACATACATGGTTGAATAAGGTCCCCGCAAAAAGGGAGGTATTCCAGCAGCGTAATTAAGATGTTCCATATTTTCCAAATCTTTTTCCGTATAGACAGGCTTTACAGGAATCTGTTCGGAGGTTAACCAACAATTATCTGTCTGTGGTTCTTCTATTTTCTTATTGACTTCACTTGCCGATTGCAAGTTATTTTTGTATGATACATTATTGAAATCAGGCCTCATATATTCTTCTTTATCTTTATCACCGGTTTAAAAACGATATAATTGACATCCCATAAACGGATATTCCAATATCTAAAAAAAATACTAATATTCAAGTTGCTTTTATATTATATTTCTAAAGTGCTCAGAACAAGACTCGAACTTGCACGCCAGTTATGGCACTACCCCCTCAAAGTAGCGTGTCTACCAATTTCACCATCTGAGCATGACCGGTGTGCAAAAGTATACTTTTTTTTCTTGTCATTCCATTTTTTTTTCTAATTTTGTGCCATTGGTACGTATTTTATTTTATTTATTTTTTAGAGATATGATGGTTACAAATGAATATTACTTATATTTTTTATTCGGACAGGTATGAAAGAAGTTAAACAACGCGTTTCTGTAGCTTATAAATTGCTACATTTTTATTCTAAGATATTAATTTGGCATTGGTTTTCGGAAGTAGAGGTGAATGGAAAAGAAAATATACCGGAAGATGCTCCTTGTATACTACTTCCGTGTCATCAAAACGGACTTATGGATTGTGTAACATTATTGGCTGTATTTAAAAAGCCGATAACATTCTTTGCCAAGTCTGCTATTTTTGTCAATACGACAGCTACGAAGTTCCTTACTTTCTTACGAATTATGCCCGCCTACCGACAGCGGGAAGGCATACAAAACGTGGGGAAAAATGAAGATAACTTCTTGAAAGCAGTGGATTTGCTATTGTGTGGCTTTCCTTTATGTATTATGCCGGAGGGGGGACAACATGAAAAACATCATCTATACCCTTTTGTAAAAGGTCCGTTTCGGATTGCTTTTCATACGCAAGAAAACGAACAGGATAAACCGGTTTATCTTGTTCCGATAGGCATTGATTACAGTCATTATGACCGAATGGGATATCCTCTGGTATTGAATATCGCCAAACCTATATCAGTGGATAAGTATATGGAAACATATAAAGAAAATCCGGCTAAAGCGCTTAATATTATAAAAGAAGACGCCTATAAAAGTCTATCGGATATGATGCTCAATATTTGTTCGGAAAAATATTATGATACGATTTATATTTCAGCATATATCTATAATTATTCAATGCTTGGAACACTTAATCTGGTAGATAACCAAACAAATAGAATGAAAGCAAGACAATTTATTGTCAAGCGTCTGAATGAAATTGTAGAGCAAACTCCGGAAAAATTACAGGCTTTGACAGAGAAATGTCTTTTATGGATAAAGAAAAATCCTGATTTTGTTTCCATAACAAATAATTATCCCAAACAAAAATATTTTCCCGTTTTCTGTTATGTATTGTTTTTGCTTCCTGTTTTTATTTATGGCATAGTGATAAACATTTTTGTGGTACTGTTGGCATTATACCTGAACCCTAAATTGAAAAATACCGGCTTTGCTTCTACCTTGAAATATGTGTTCTTTTTGGTTCTTTCTCCTCTTAACCATTTGTTATTCTCCATTTTGGTTGCAATCATGTTTTCTTCATGGCTGATTCCTCTTGTAATTTTTCTTACAGGAATGCCTGTTACTGTCTTTTGTGGAAAATATATCAGGAAACTCAGAATATTGAAAAATAAACTCCTGTTACGGATACACAAAAAATACATAGTCGATATTTACAGGGAATTGGATATACTGTTTAAAGCAAATTGATTTTTTAAAAATCTATTTAGTTGGAAAACATTTATTTATCGTCAAATAATTATATACTTATAAAAATTGATTGAAAATTCTATCGAACAATCATAATTTTTTTATACCTTTGTAGCCGTTTTTAAACAGTTCTAATAGAACATTTGTTATCTGATAAATTATTATAAGTTATATTATTAATTAAAATTCATATCTAAAATGAAAAAAGCAATTAGTATTTTAATGGTTAGTTTGATATTTTCAGGCGGTACAGCTCAAATGAGCAGGAATCATGAACAGACGCTCAATTTGACAGAAGATATCACAGAAAAAACAAAGAATGATTCCACAGGAAAAATCACAAAATTGGTAGAGACTATCTATGTCTACCCTGAAGATTTGGGTTATGTTACATACGCTCAAGCCAAACAAATTTGCGACAAAGTAAATGCTCAAAATTCGTATGGACATAATGATTGGAGACTTCCCCTGTTGGATGAATTATCCATGATTTATAGAAACGAGGAAAAAATAACAGGATTAGTTCATGGATATTATTTTTCAGGACTTCAAATAATAAATGAATGGGGAAATGCTATCGGTTATTCCGTTTTAAATATGGAAACAGGAGACCGGAAGTGGTGTCGTGCTGTTGGAGATTGTCAGGATTATCTACCCGTTGACGGACAGGCAAATCTTCGATTGGTCAGAGGAGAATACGTAACTAAATAGCGCTAACCTGACATAAATTGAAAGAGATTATTTTATTGAACAAAACATTACCATATTCTGTTGTCAATAACGATGAAAATTTATTTGCGTTTTTATTTGCCTGTTGTGGAAGGAATATTGATTAAAGTTTTGGGAAATTGAAATGGTAATTTATTTTTTTGTATCTTTGCGGCTCGAATGGAAAACACACCTAAATTATATATAATATCCGGTTGTAATGGAGCGGGGAAAACAACTGCCTCTTATACTGTATTGCCTGAGATGTTGGGATGTCAGGAATTTGTCAATGCAGATGAGATTGCAAAAGGACTTTCACCGTTTAATCCGGAAAGTATGTCTATTGAAGCCGGGAGATTAATGCTTTTTCGGATAAATGAATTGATAAATCATCGTGTCGATTTTGCTTTTGAAACTACTCTTGCTACAAGGTCGTATGCCAATTTTGTCAGGAAAGCTCAAAAACAGGGGTATCATTCTACACTTGTATATTTTTGGCTAAATTCTCATGACCTGGCTTTCAAAAGGGTTGCAAGTCGAGTTGCTTCGGGGGGGCATCATGTCGACGAAGAAACGATTAAAAGACGTTACTATAGAGGTCTCTACAATTTATTCAATTTGTATATAAACATTGTAGATTATTGGATGTTACTGGATAATTCCGGAACTTTGTTTGACATTATTGCAGAAGGCGTCAAAAATGAAACTAAATATATTGTTAATCAAAAATCTTATCAAATACTTGAAAAGTATGGAAGAGAAGGAAATAATTGAAATTAGGACAAAAATATTAGAAGGAATTTCTCTTTCTTTTAGACGTTTAGTCGAAGAAAAGAGAAGAAATGATGAAGAATTAGTGTTTTTCAAAAAAGGAAAAATCATAAAAATCAAAGCCCGCGACTTTCGAGAGAATGATTAGTGATTAACGGTTCGTGATTA
>JAISDH010000456.1 GCA_031264975.1 Bacteroidales bacterium | reverse complement strand
CTTGTGGCGGTGTTTTTCCCCATTGTATTTTTACAGGGAATGACAGGAAGATTGTTCCGGGAGTTCAGTATTGTTATTGCAGGGGCGGTTCTTATATCTGCCTTTGTCGCCTTGACATTTTCCCCCATGCTCGCCACAAAAATATTAAAGAAAAAAGAAAAACAAAGCTGGCTGTATCAGAAAACAGAACCATTCTTTGACTTTATTAACCGAATATACGATAAATCGTTACGCTCCTTTCTTAACCGTAAATGGATTACGTTTCCCATTATGTTTGTTACTTTTGGGATTATTGTTTTGTTGTGGGTGAAACTTCCCTCGGAAATGGCTCCGGTGGAAGACCGGTCTCAAATTACCATCCGTACGGCGGCGCCTGAAGGTGCTACCTTTGAGTTTTTGAGAGATTATAACGATAGAATTGCTCATTTGGCGGATTCTCTTGTTCCCGAAAGAGAGGCTATTATTGCCATGGTACGCAGTAACTGGTCTAACATCAATGTTTTCTTGCCCGATATTAAAGACAGAAAACGAAGCCAAATGGAAATTGCCGACATTTTATCTCAGGCTGTGAAAATGGAAACTTCCGCCAGAGCTTTTGTTCAACAACAATCCACTTTCGGCGGACGGCGTACAAGTATGCCGATACAATATGTTTTACAGGCTCCCAATATCAGTAAACTGGAAGAATTTATTCCTGCTTTCATGCAAAAAGTAACTGAAAATCCTTTGTTCCAAATGGCGGACGTAAACCTTAAATTTACCAAACCGGAAACCCAAATAATCATAGACCGGGATAAAGCGGCGCTGTTGGGCGTAAGTACGCGTGATATTGGTCAAACGTTGCAGTATGCGCTTAGCGGACAACGGATGGGATATTTTTACATGAACGGGAAACAATATCAGATTCTGGGAGAAATTAACCGTCAACAACGCAATACTCCGCTTGACCTTAAATCCATTTATCTAAAGAATCTTAATAACGATATGATTCAGTTGGATAATCTCATATCTCTGAAAGAAACGGTGGCGCCGCCGCAATTATATCGTTACAACCGTTTCAATTCTGCAACCATATCTGCCGGATTGACAAGCGGCGTAACCATTGGAGATGGACTGGATGAAATGGACGCCATTGCCAGCCAAACCCTGGACGATACTTTTCGCACCGCTTTAGCCGGTGAATCAAAAGATTTTAGAGAGAGTTCTTCCAGCTTACTCTTTGCGTTTATTTTGGCTCTTTTTTTGATTTATCTGATTCTGTCTGCTCAATTTGAAAGTTTTAAAGACCCTTTTGTAATCATGTTCACGGTTCCTTTGGCAATTGCGGGGGCATTGGTGTTTATGTTTTTTGGAGGCGTTACCTTAAATATTTTCAGTCAAATCGGTATCATCATGCTTATTGGGCTTGTCGCCAAAAACGGGATTCTGATTGTAGAGTTTGCCAATCAACGACAGGAAACAGGATTAAGCAAGGCAAAAGCAATACATGAAGCGTCTGTTCAACGATTGCGTCCTATTCTGATGACAAGTTTTGCCACCATATTGGGATTATTGCCGTTGATGTTTGCGAGTGCGGAAGGCGCCAATGGAAGAATTGCCATGGGAACCGCCGTTGTGGGTGGATTGGTAGTTTCCACTTTTCTAACCATATTTATTGTTCCGGCAATGTACATGTTTATTTCTACCGACAGAGCAACAAAACATAATAATGAAACTTATCTAAAAGACGAAAAATGAAAACATCTGTTTGGATTACATTACTGTCCTTTTTTCTTTCAACATTTTCTTTTTTTCCCTGCTCTCTCAAGGCACAGGAAATATATGACTTAAAACGTTGTCTTGAAACAGGACTTGAAAAGAATTTTGCAGTTAGAATAGTAAAAAACAGTCAGCAAATTTCCGATAATAATGCTTCGGCAGGCAATGCGGGCTATTTGCCAACCATTGATTTGCGGGGAAACTATTCCGGCATACTCTCCAACCTGCAACGCCAATATCCGGCGGACGGAAGCAGTATGATTGAACATCAAAATGTCATCGACCAAACGCTCGACGCCGGTATTTATTTAAACTTTACCGTGTTCGACGGACTTAATATTCAAACCAATTACAGGAAACTGAAAGAGTTTCGGGAAAAAGGACGCTTGCAAACCCAATGGGAAATAGAAAATTTTATTGCCGGACTGTGTACCGAATATTATAACTATATCCAACAAACCATTCGTCTGAATAACCTGAAATCAACGCTTTCTCTTTCAAGAGAACGATTGCGTATTGTTGAATCCCAATATGCTATCGGTTCCATGTCCCGTTTAAGTTTCCAACAGGCAAAGGTAGACTTTAACGAAGACAGTTCCAAGTTGGTAAAACAGCAGGAAGTCTTGTTCGCATCTTCCGTCAAATTAAATCAGCTCATGGCGGATTCGTCTTTGGAACAGTTTATCTTTACCACAGACACAAGTATCGCCTTGAAAGCAATATTTGAAAAAGAAAGTCTCTGGAAGAAAACAATGGAAAACAACATCTTCCTGTTGCTCGCAGAAAAGGAAATCGACGTTACTGCTTTGGAACTGAAAAATCTGCAAAGCGCAAATTATCCATATCTCCGAATCAACGCCGGATATGGTTATACGTTTAATACTTACCAAACTTCCGTATACAAGAAACAGGATAATTTGGGACTAACATACGGAGTAACCTTAGGTGTAAACCTGTTCGACGGAATGAACAGAAGACGCAAACAAGTTAACGCGAAAATAGAAATAGAAACTAAAAAACTTGACTATGAAAAGTTACAACTTGATATAAAAAGCGATTTCACCAATATCTGGATGGCGTATATGAATAACCTTGGATTAATCGAATTGGAAGAAGACAACCTCAAAACCGCAAAAGAAACATACGACATCGCTATCGACCAATACAAATTAGGCAGTCTCTCCGGCATAGAACTCCGCGAAGCGCAAAACAGTTTATTAGAAGCCGAAGAACGTTACATTCAAGCAGTATACACTACCAAACTCTGCGAAATCTCCCTACTCCAAATCAGCGGACAAATAGAAAGCTATCTGAATTAAAAAGATGAAAGGAACAAGGTACAATAAGGGCAGCAAGCAACAGGCAACAAGCAACAAGCAACAGGCAGGCAAGCCATGAAGAAAAGAGAAAAAAACATGGGGTGTAAGGTGTAAGAGAGAAGCGGAGAAAAGGGAAGGGACTTTCATTTTAATTGATAATAAAGTTGTACCTTTGCAAAAGAAATTAAAAAATAGAAAGAAATATTTATGGACACAATTCAAATTATATGTTTGGTTATCGGTACCGGCGTGGGAGTATGTGGGATTATGATAACAGCAATATCTATTATAGTTAGAAAATCAGAAAAAAAGGGACGCGACGAACAACGACTTACATACCTTGAGAAAAAAATGAATGAACTTCCCTGCGATGAACATGATAAAAGGATAGCGGCGCATAATAATAGTATAATAGAAATACGTACTTCATTAAAAACTCCAGAACCTCTTGTAATTTATTTTAGCAAGAAAAATAGCCCAACACAATTAACGGACGTTGCAATAAAAATATATCAAGACATAAAGGGAGAAGAGTTTTTAAATCAGCACATCGACCTGCTAATTCAAGAAATAGAAGAGAAAAAACCAAAAACAGCTCTTGACGTAGAATCATATTCTTTTAATGTTTTGACTAAATTAGTCTATGACGATATGTTTATTGATATAAAAAATATTCTCTACAATTACCCGCCGGTGGACATTCCAATCAGTGAAACAGAAAACAGAAAGCGGATTATCTCTATTTACGAAGTATGCTATATTTTAAGCCTCCCTTTACGAGATAGATATTTAGAGAAATACCCGGAACTTATCCCGCCGGAATAAAGGTACAAGGGCAGCAAGCAACAAGCAACAAGCAGGCAAGCCATGAAATTGCCTGAACTGTGATTTAAATGATTATTATGATTGTTAATTAGCGGAGAAGTAGACGACTTTCTGCTGGTTGTTTGTACCTTTCATCCTTTCGCCCTTCATTCCTCTCCTCGTGGCTTGTTGCTTGCTGCCTGTTGCCGTCTTTTTCCTTGTCCCTTGTTCCTTTTCATCTGTCCCATCTGTCCCTATTGTCCCTTTCGTCCCTTTATTCTTTCGCTCTTTTATCTTTATGTCGTAAAGCACTGCAAAATGCTTCTGTTTCCAATGCACAACACACGGCAGAGGGAGTTCATTTAATCTTTCAAAAGGTATTTTTGCGCCCAGCGTGCGAAATCCCAATTCTTCTGCTGCTCTGCTAATACCCAATAAACTTACACCCTCACGAGTAATAGATGTTTTTTCCCGTAAAGTTTCTAAAGAATAGTTTTTCCCATAATATTTAGCAACCATGCGGAGACAAGTTGCTCCGCAATCCATAGCGTCGTGTTG